>PLDP01000188.1 GCA_003136795.1 Actinomycetota bacterium | reverse complement strand
GTGGCGTCGAGATCGTCGACTCCTACCGCGATATGCCCGTAGCCGGTGCCGAGCTGGTACGTGCGCCCGTCGTGGTTGAGCGTCAACTCAAGCTCCTCGTCCTGACCCGGAAACCCGAAAAAGTAAAGCGTCGCCTCGAGCTCGCCGTTCCGGACAATCGGGGCCTCGCGACGAAACTCCATCCCCAACGCCTCATAGAAGGCGCGACTCTTGGCTGGGTCGGTGATCCGGCACATCGTGTGTAGGAAGCGGTTCATGCATCCAAGATTAGCGGAGTCCCTTTCAGCAAATCCCTACTTGCAGCTGAGGCAACCCGTCCGAGCCCCGCCTGGCTCACACGCCTTGCCGGGCATCGGGTCCTCCTGCCAGGACGCAGCGGACACGGTGCGCGACTCCCACGTCGCGCCACTCCGGCAACGCGGCGTTGCACTCAGCACGCACGAACGGGCAACGGGGCGCGAACGGACATCCAGCGGGGAGCGACGTGAGATCGGGAGGATCTCCGCGTGCCTCGAAGCGCGTGTCCCGGCCGAAGTCGCCTTCGGGGTCCGGCGCTGCCTCGCGCAGGAGCCGCGTATAGGGATGGCGAGGATTGCCCATCACTTCCGCGGCCGGCCCCACCTCGACCAGATGCCCCGCGTACATGATCGCGATGCGATCGCTCATGTAGTACGCGCCGGCGAGGTCATGGGTGACGAAAACGAGCGCGAGCGACTCGCTGCCCCGTAGGTCCAGCAGCAGGTTCATGATGCTGAGCCGGATCGAGACGTCCAGCATCGACGTCGGCTCGTCGGCGAGCAGCACGGACGGACGCGCCGCCAGGGCGCGGGCGACGCCGACACGCTGCCGCTGCCCGCCGGAGAGCTGGTACGGGTAGCGGCGAAGGAAGTCGCGGGCAGGGACGAGGCCGACCTGCACGAGAAGCTGCTCGATCGCTGCCCCCTGCTCGTGGCGCGGGACGATCCCGAACGCTCGTAACGGGCGGCCGACGCTGTAACGGACCGTATGCAGTGGGTCGAGCGACGAGTACGGATCCTGGAAGATCATCTGCACGTGACGGCGGTGCTCACGCAGTCGACTCGCGCTGGGCCGCGCGGGCAAGGGCTCCTGCCCGCGCACCTGGATCGTGCCGGACGTCGGCCGATCGAGCATCAGCACCGAGCGGACGAGGGTCGTCTTGCCCGAGCCGGACTCTCCGACAAGTCCCAGGACCTCGCCCCTCTCGACCGTGAGATCGACATCGCTGAGCGCATGAACGATCCTCTGTCGTCCCCACCGGCCGACGGTGTAGTGCTTGGTCAGCCCGCGCACCTCCAGGGCCGGGGACTCCGTCGTCTCCTCGGGGCCGAGAACGACCGGTTCCGGCGCCCTAGCCAACCCGGGCCGCCTTGTCGTCGTACAGATGGCACGCGACCAGATGCCCCTCGTCCTGCCCGACCATCGGCGGAACGAGGGTGTCGCACGTCCCCGCGATCGCCCTCGGGCAGCGGGGAGCAAACGCGCAGCCACTCGGCGGGTTCCGCAGATCGGGCGGCTGGCCGGGGATGCCCTCGAGCCGCGTGCGGTCTCCTCCGATCGGCGGGAACGCGTCCATCAGCGCACTCGTGTACGGGTGGCGAGGGTGCTGGTAGAGCTCCTTCGCCGGAGCAACTTCGACGATGGCGCCGGCGTACATGATCGCGATTCGATCCGCGATCTCGACCAGGAGTGAGAGATCGTGGGTGATGAACACGATGCTGAAGCCGAGATCGCGGCGTAGGTCGTCGAGCGACTGAAGGATCGACCGCTGCACCACGACGTCGAGCGCCGTCGTCGGCTCGTCGAGAACGAGCAGCTTCGGACGCAGGACGAGAGCAAGAGCGATCACCGCTCTCTGGCGCATGCCTCCCGAGAGCTGGTGCGGGTACGCGTCGAAGAATCTCCTTGGGATCTTCACCAGATCGAACGTCTCCTCCGCGCGGCGTCTGGCCTCGTCCGACGACGTGACGCCGTGCACGGCCATCGCATCCAGGAACTGGTTGCGAATGCGCATCACTGGATTGAGGACGTTCATCGAAGCCTGAAAGACCATGGAGATCTCGGTCAGGCGGAGGTGGCGAAGCTCCTCCTGCGACAGTGAGGTCAGGTCCGTCCCCTGGTAGCGAACGGAGCCCGACAGGATCTGGCCCGGCGGATCGAGGAGCCCGGTCGCCGCGAGCGCAAGCGTCGTCTTCCCGCAGCCGGACTCGCCGGCGATCCCGACGACCTCGCCGGCGCCGAGCGTCAGGCTCACGTCTCGCACGATCGTGACCACCGGACGTCCCTTCCAGCCGTAGCCCACGCACAGCCCATCGATCTCGAGGACGGCGCCGATCTCAGTCCCTCCTCAGGTTCGGATTGGCGATCTCGTCGATCGCGAAGTTGAGCAGCCCGAGAGCCGTGCCGAAGAGCAGGATGCACAGACCGGGAACCAAGAGCCACGTCCACAGTCCCATCAGGGTCGCCTCGTCGTTCTGCGCCCAGTAGAGCATCGTGCCCCAGGTGACGGTGTTGATGTTTCCGAGCCCGATGAACTCGAGGCCTGCCTCGGCGAGCACGGCAAACAGCGCGGCGCCGAAGAAGTTGGCCACCATGATCCCGAGCATGTTCGGGACGATGTGGGAGAGAACGATGTGCCATCGGCCCTCGCCCGAGATGCGGGCAGCTTCGACGAAGGGCCGGTCGCGCAACGCGATCGCCTGCGATCGCAGCACCCTCGCCCCCCAGGCCCAGCCGGTGATGGTGATGACGCCGATGAGCACCAGCGTGCTCCCGGATCCGCCCGAACCTTGGAGGTAGGCGGACAGGACGATGAGCAACGGAAGCGCCGGAAGGACGAGAAAGATGTTGGTGACCATCGCCGACACGGTGTCGGTCAAACCGCCCACGTAGCCGGCGAAGACGCCGGTCACCAGTTGCACGAGGCAGATCAGCGCGCCCGTCAGCAGTCCGACCGAGACGCTTGCCCGCGTGCCCCAGATGAGCTCGGAAAGGATGTCCTGGCCGCCCGACGTCGTGCCGAGCCAATGCTTCCAGCTCGGCCCGAGCGCTGTCGCGAAGTTGATGTCGGTCGGCGAGTAGGGCGAGATGACCGGCGCGAGCACCGCGACGGCGATGAAGAACGCGAGGATCGATGCTCCCACGAGGGCGCGTGGGTTCGAGAGAACCGATCTCACGTTCACTTACCCCGCCCCCACTCGCACGCGCGGGTCAACGAGCACGTACAGCGCGTCTGCCACGAAGTTCGCCACCAGGAGGGTAACCGTGATGATCAGGAAGATCCCCTGCATCAGCGGGTAGTCCTCGTTCAGCACGGCCTGGAGCAGCCAGTAGCCGATTCCCTGGTACGAGAACACGATCTCGATGAAGACCTGGCCGCCGACGACGACGCCCAGCGCGAGCGCCAGCTGCGTGAAGATAGGGAGGATCGCGTTGCGCGCTGCGTAGCGATAGGCGACCGTTCGATTGTCGAGACCCTTGGCTCGCGCGAACTTGACGAAGTCGTCGTTCATGACGGTGAGCATGCTGTTGCGCATCAACAGGACCCAGCCGCCCAACGACACGATCGTGAGCGTGAACGCGGGAAGCACGGCGTGCTTGAGGACATCGAACGCACCGCCGAGCCCGCCCGCCGCCACCCCCGGGGTGCGGCTCCCGCCGATTGGGAACCAGCCGAGCTTGAAGGCCACGAAGTACACGAGGAGCATGGCGAGCCAGAACGGCGGGGTCGCGCCGAACATCACGCCGAGCGGCACCATGAAGGTGTCGAAGCGCGCGTTCCTGTTCCCTCCCGCCGACCCGCGGCGCCATGCCGCGACCATTCCCAGTCCGCACCCGAGCACGAAGGCGAGGAGGGTCGCAAAGCCGACCATCCCGAGCGTCCAGGGAAGCGACTGCCCGATCATGCTGCTCACCTTCGTCGGGTAGTAGGTGAATGACCTTCCAAGGTCGCCTCTGAGAAGCTGCCCCAGGTACGAGAAGTACTGCCCGACGATGCTCTGGTGCGTGTCGAGGCCGAACTGCTTCTCCAGAGCGCTCCTCGCCAGCGGGCTGATCCCAGGGATCGTGGCCAGCTTCGTCTGAACGGGGTCGCCGGGCATCAGCCGTGGCAGCGCGAAGTTCACCGTCACGGCAGCCCACAGCGTGAGCAGCAGGACCGCGAACCGTCTGAGGAGATATCGCATCACACGTCCCTTGAGAGCCGGTTACGGCGGAGAGCAGCGAGCGCGCGGGCTCGCCGCTCTCCGTCTGCTACGTCGAGTTAGTACTTGTGGACGTTGATCAGCACCAGCTTGCCGCCGGGGTTGTCCGGCGCCTCGCCGGCGTTGTACGGCTTGGCCGCACTCGGCCAGCCGGTGAAGTCCGTCGTGTTGTAGTCGAAGAAGTTCGTCCGAGCGGTGATGGGGATCTCAGGCACCTTGGTCATGACGTCCAGCGCCATCGCCTGGACCGCCGACTTCTGTACCTTCGGATCGCTGCTCGCAGCGTAGGTCGCGAGCGCCTTCTCGATCGTCTTCGACGTGTAGCGAGACATGTTCGTCTTGCCCTTGATCTGCGACTTCCCGAAGTTGTAGTAGTAGATGTAGTACGGCGACGGTCCGCCCGCCGCACCCCAGGCCCACGTCACGGCCATGTCGTACTTACCGGCCGGGAGGTTGCCCGCGTACGTCGCATACGGCGCCTGGATGACGGACGAGCTGATGCCGAGCGCCTTGAGCTCCTGCGAGATCATCGAGGCCATGGTGATGTAGTCCGTCCAGCCCGGCCCTCCGATGAGGATCGTCTGCTTCGGGACTGCCTTGCCGTTCGGCATCATCAGCTTGCCGCCCTTCAGCGTGTACTCGGCGGTCGCGAGGAGCGCCTTCGCCTTGGACACGTTGTAAGTCCACTCGAGCGGCTTGAGCGGCTTCGCAGTGATCCACGACGGGATCTGACCCGGAATGGCTCCGGTCTCAGCGAGGCCTGTCGATGCGGGAATCGCTCCGAAGTACGCGCGATTGGCGATGAGAGTCGTGTTCAACCCCCACGCCATCGCCTTACGGAACGCCGGATCGTTGAACGGCGCCTTCGTGGTGTTGAAGACGAGGAAGTTGTCGTTCACGACGGGCCACCAGTACTTGAGGTGCGCGGGATCCTTCGCGGCGTATGTCTTGGCCGGGTTGGTGATCGCGTCGTACGTGTACTGGATGTTGTTGTTGATCAAGTCGAGCAGAGCTGTGTCGTTCGACTTGACCGCCGTCATGAGAACCTCGTCGATGTATGGATGGCCCGCCATCCAGTAGTTGGGGTTCTTCTTGTAGACGATCGTCGTAGGCGAGTACGAGGCCATCGTGAACGGCCCCGTCCCCACCGGGTCGGTGTTGGACGTGGTGGCGGGATCGGTGATGCTCGACCAGATGTGCTGCGGAACGATGAACTGGGCCGCGAAGATCACGATCGCCGGTGTGTCTGGCTTCGAGAACTTGAACGTGACCTGGTTCGTCCCCGTCGCCGTCACCGACGACAACGTGGTTCCACTCCAAACGCCGTTCACGTCGATGCTGGGATTCGCCTTGACGTAGTTGAACGTGAAGGCCACATCCGCGGCCGTGAACGGCTTGCCGTCAGTCCACTTGACATTCGGGCGAGTGTTGACGACGAGCGTCAGGTTTTTGTTCGTCCACTTGTACGAAGTACCGAGGACGTCCGTCAGCTTGCTCGTGGCCGGGTTGAAGTAGAACAGCTGCTCGTACAGACAGCTCAGCGTTCCACCGGCCTGGGAGCCCTGCGAGGTCAAGGGGTTGAAGTTGTCAGGCATCGTCCCCCAAGGCATCTCGATCTTGAGCGTCCCCCCGGTTGTGATCGTGCTGCGTCGCGAGGCGGCAGACAGCCCGGAGACGAGCGCCAGTGCGACTCCCAAGGCGACGGCTAGGGCGACCACCAGCACCTTCAGCCTTGTCGGCTTGGCGTACTGCCAAAGAACGTGTGTCACAATTCTCCTCCTCCTCCTGCTCTGTGCGACGAGCGTTGCTTCAGCGGTCGCTGATGCGGCCGTGGAGGAATTGCTGCCGACCGCGCTCGTCGCGGCGGCGCCAGATGTTCCGACATGGAGAACCCATTTCCGGCGTCGGGTTTCTAGAGTGAATGACCGTAGTTCCCTCCCTTGGTCAATCAGCCGAGAGCTCGACCGAGCCCGGCAACCAAGGCTCGTCCCGGCCGTCCGTCGCCGCATCCGGCGTTGCCCGGCAACGGTCTTCGGGGAACTACGCGACCGGAGTCGTGAGCAGGGTGATCAGCGTCGGCACGGATGCACCGGACGTGCGCAGGGCGCAGGGTCCGGGTAGCTGCGACCGGCCGGTCGCGCTGTGCGCTCAGCAGGGCGATGAAAGGAGAAATCGTGGCCACGGTCAAACGTGAGTCGCACTTGAAGCTGAACCCGTTCGGGGTCGCGCAGGCGCAGTTGCGCCGGGTCGCCGAGACGTTCGCAATCGACGATGGTTTGGTGCGAGTTCTTGAGCGGTGCAAGAAGGCTGTCATCGTCTCGGTCCCGACCAGGATGGACGACGGAAGCATCCGGGTCTTCGACGGCTACCGCGTCCAGCACAACATGGCGCGCGGGCCTTCGAAGGGCGGCATTCGCTACCACCCGGACGTCACGCTCGACGAGGTGCAGGCGCTTGCCATGTGGATGACCTGGAAGTGCGCGCTGACGGGGATTCCTTTCGGCGGCGCGAAGGGAGGGATTGCCTGCGAGCCGAAGGCCATGTCGCGGGGCGAGCTCGAGCGGATGACGCGCCGCTACGCCAGTGAGATCGTCAGAGAGATCGGCCCGCAGATCGACATCCCCGCACCGGACGTCAACACGACCGGGGAGACGATGGCATGGATCTTCGACACCTACTCGATGAATGTGGGCTACCCGGTCCTCAGCGTCGTTACCGGCAAGCCGCTGACGATCGGCGGTTCTCTCGGACGCGAGGAGGCGACGTCACGCGGGGCATTGTTCACGATTCGTGAGGCCCTGAAGAAGCTCGACCGCCGCTTCGAAGACCTGACCTGCGTCGTCCAGGGATTCGGCAATGTCGGCAGCTTCCTCGCGGTCTTCCTGCACGAGCACGGGTCGAAGGTGGTCGGAATCTCCGACTCCACCGTCGCCCTCCACAACCCCAAGGGCATCGACATCCCTGCAGCGCTCGCCTGGAAGCGCGAGCACAGAACGCTGCGAGGCCTGCCCGGGGCGGACGAGATCGATCCCGCCGAGTTGCTCGAGCTCGAGTGCGACGTGCTCGCACCGTGCGCGCTGGAACAGGTGATCGACGGCGACAACGCCGCCCGCATCAAGGCGTCGATCATCTGCGAGGGCGCGAATGGTCCCGTCACCCCCGACGCCGACGCGATCCTCGAAGACGCCGGAGTGCTAATCCTCCCCGACATCCTGGCGAACGCCGGGGGCGTCGTCGTCTCCTACTTCGAGTGGGTGCAGGGACTCCAGGAGTACTTCTGGAAGGAGCACGAGGTCAACGAGCGCCTTGACGAGATCATCACACGCGCGTTTGACGAGACATGGCAGGTCAGCCAGGCGCGCAAGTTGCCGATGCGGGTCGCTGCGTACGGACTCGCTGTGCAGCGAGTCGCCGACGCGACCACCACGCGCGGGATCTATCCGTAGAAGCGTAAGAGTGCTGCCTCCGAACAGGAGGCAGCACTCTCCTACTGGCGCGGGTTGCGGGAGGTGAAGGTTCCCTTCGCGAAGCCGGGAACGGGCTACGGCAGCGTCCGGCCTGGCGCGCGGAACGAGACGAACCTCGAATCCCTCCTACGTGAGGGGCGATCGACGTGCGCGCNNAGCCGGTGAAAGCCCAGCTCGAAGATCAGGTAGCGCTGGAAGAGGCGCGCCGCCTCGTCGGCGATCCGGCGGCCGCGGAAGTCGGGATGCACAGCGAGGCCGCCAAGGTGCGCGATGCGGTTCGCCTCACTGAGCTCGTCGAACCCCAGCGTGCCGGCACGCTCGCCGTCGACCTCGATGATCATGCGGCCGATCTTCTGCGGCTCGCGCTGCGAGCGCTCGACCTCATCGCGAATTGCTTCCGCGTCGCGCGGATGGCGTCCGCCGAGAAACGGCTCGGTGTCCTCGTCGTTGAAGAGCTCGACGAGAAAGCCAACATCGTCGGGCGTGGCCCGGCGCAGCGTGATCACGTCGGCTCGCTGGCCGGCACGAGCGTGCGCCGCCGCTGGATCCCCGTCCCGAGCGCGACACCGCCGAGAATCAGCCCGAGCCCACCAAGCGCGGCGGCGCCGATGTGCTCGCCCAGGAAGAGCGCGCCGTAGGCGAGCGCGATCGGCGGCACGAGGTAGGTGACGAACGACGCGTAGGCGGCTCCCGCCTTCGCGATGATCGTGAAGAACAAGAGGTACGCGAACGCCGTGCCGAGGACCCCGAGAATCGCGACCGATCCGAGCGTCTTCCAGCCGGGGATGTCGGCCGGGGCCTGCAGCACCCCGGCGGGCAGCACGACGAGTGCCGCGACAGCCGACGTTCCGAACGCGACGACCTGCGGCCGCGCGGCTCCCAGGTGCCGGCGCACGAGCAGCCCGCCCGCGGCGTAACAGGTTGCCATCCCCACGACCGCCAGCGCACCGAGGATCTTCCCCTGCGGCTGGGCGCCGACGAGCAGCGCGACCCCCGTGAAACCGACGAACACACCGATCAGACGCCGGCCCGTCACGCGCTGGTCGTGGAAGAAACCGAACGCGAGCAGCGCGTTGAAGATCGGGACCGACCCCTGGATGATCGACGCGAGCCCGGAGTCGACGCGCGTCTCCCCCCACGAGAGCAGCCAGAACGGCACCGCGGTGTTGAGAAGCCCGACGACGACAAGCCAACGCCAGTGCGCGCGCAGATCTGCGAGCGTCTCCTGGACGCCCACGAGCGCGGGCACGACGACGGCCAGCACGATCGCCGCCAGCCCGATCCGCCCCAGGATCAGCGTTGCGGGCGAAAGCTCCCGCACGGCCACCTTGATGAACATGAACGAGCTGCCCCAGATCAGGGCGAGCAGCACGAGCATCGGCAGGGGGCGACGGATCATCGGGGTTGAAACGGTAACGGGGCGGTCGTTGTGAGATTGAACGCCGGCGCGGAGACGAAGCTTCCCGAGGGCCGTCGGAGGCCGCCGGTACACTGCTCCCCTGAGCTCGGTCGCGGAACCACTCCACACGAGGCTCGGTCTCACCGACTGGGAGTTCGATCGCATCCGCGCGCTGCTCGGACGATCCCCCAACGACTTCGAGCTGGCGGTCTTCTCGCTGCTCTGGTCGGAGCACTGCGGCTACAAGCACTCCGCGCCGCTGCTGCGCCGGTTGCCGTTGAGCGGCAAGCGCGTCCTGCAAGGCCCGGGTGAGAACGCCGGCGTGATCGACCTCGGCGAGGGCGTCGCCGTCGCGTTCAAGGCCGAGTCGCACAACCACCCCTCGGCGGTCGAGCCGTTCCAGGGCGCCGCGACCGGCGTCGGCGGGATCCTCCGCGACATCGTCGCGATGGGCGCGCGTCCGATCGCGCTCCTCGACGGCCTGCGCTTCGGCGAGCCCGACTGGCACTTCCGCCGTGCCGTCGCCGGCATCGGCCACTACGGCAACTGCGTCGGCGTTCCGAACGTCGGCGGCGAGTGTGCCTTCGACGAGGCATACGCGGCGAACCCGCTCGTGAACGCGATGTGCGTCGGGCTGCTGCCGACCGAGCGCGTCCTGAGCGCCCACGCGCAGGGACCCGGCAACGCGCTCGTCCTCTACGGCGCGTTCACCGGCCGCGACGGGATCGGCGGCGCGTCGGTGCTCGCCTCCCAGGATCTCGAAGGCTCGGACGAGAAGCGGCCGTCGGTGCAGATCGGCGACCCGTTCCGCGGCAAGGCGCTGATCGAGGTGTCGCTCGAGCTCGTCGAACGACAGCTCGTTCTCTCGTTGCAGGACTGCGGCGCCGCGGGGCTCGCATCGTCGCTCTCGGAAATGGCGCGCGACGTCGGCGTCGACGTGCACCTCGACCGCGTGCCGCTGCGCGAAGACGACCTCGAGCCGTGGGAGATCATGATCTCCGAGTCACAGGAGCGGATGGTCGCCGTCGTCGCGCAGGACCAGGTCGACGAGGTGCGCGAGGTCTGCGAGCGCTGGGAACTGCCGTGCACGGTGATCGGCGAGGTGACCGATCACGGCGAGCTGCGCTGCTTCTTCGACGGTGACGTGGTCGGCTCGATTCCCGCAGCGCTCCTCACGGACGAGTGCCCCCGCTACGAGCTCGAGAAGAGGGAGCGCATCGTCGAGGCGGCGCCGGTCGCGCCGGTGAACCACGAGCCGAAGACGTGGGTGTTCGAGCAGTACGACCAGCTCGTCGGCTCGCGCACGGTGCGCCGGCCGGGGCTCGACGCGGCGGTGCTGCGCATCGACGGCACGCGCGGCATCGCGGTCTCGCTCGACGGGCCGCCGCTCGGCTGCCGCAACCCCCTCGAAGCCGGCTGGCGCGCGGTCCTGGACGCCGCGCTGAACGTCGCGTGCGCTGGTGGCGAGCCGCTCGCGCTCACCGACTGCCTCAACTTCGGCAACCCGGAGAAGCCGGAGATCGGCTGGGAGCTCGAGCAGGCGATCGAGGGGATCTCGCGCGCCGCGGAGTCGCTCGGCATTCCCGTCGTGTCGGGGAACGTCTCGCTCTACAACGAGACCGGCGGCAGCCCCATCCCGCCCACACCGGTGGTCGGCTGCGTCGGCCTGGTGCGTGACGTGACGCGCATCCCCGACCGCTGGCAGCGCGGCGACCGCATCGCGCTCCTGCGCGGCTTCGGCCACGGGCTCGTGCACTTCGTCTGGCGGCACGCGCACCTCTGGACACTCGCGCACGACGTCTCCGACGGGGGCGTCGAGCTGGCACTCCGCGAGGCCGAGGCCTGGTCGGACCGGCGCGCCGACTACGAGGTCGTCGAAGCTCCAGGCGTGGTCGTCGCGGTCGCACCCGGCACCGAGATCCCCTGGGACGACGTGGTCGAGCTCGGGATGGTCGCCTGATGTGCGGCGTCTTCGGCGTGCACGCACCGGGCCGCGACGTCGCGCGGCTCTCGTACTTCGGGCTCTATGCGCTCCAGCACCGCGGCCAGGAGTCGGCGGGGATCGCTGTCAGCGAAGACGGCCGGCTGACCGTCCTGCGCGACCTGGGGCTCGTGCCGCAGGTGTTCGACGAGCGCAGCCTCTCAGGGCTGAAGGGCCAGTTCGCGATCGGGCACACGCGCTACTCGACGACCGGTAGCAACGCCTGGCTCAACTCGCAGCCGCTGATCCACCACGGACGCGTGCGCACCGTCGCGCTCGGGCACAACGGCAACCTCGTCAACGCCGAGGCGCTGCGCGCCGAGGTCGGGAAGAAGCTCGCGTCGTCGTCCGACTCCGAGGTGATCGGGGCGATGATCGCCGACGACGAGCGGCCGCTCGACGAAGCGATCGCCGGCGCAATGCAGCGGCTCGAGGGTGCGGCGAGCGTCGTCGGGCTCGCTGACGAGACGCTGTTCGCATTCCGCGACCCGCACGGCTTTCGGCCACTCGTGCTCGGACGGCTCGGCGACGACCACGTCGTCGCGTCCGAGACGTGCGCCCTCGATCTCGTCGGCGCGGAGTTCGTGCGGGAGATCGAGCCCGGCGAGCTCGTGCTGATCGACGACAACGGCGTGCGGTCGGTGCAGGCACAGGAGCTTGCCGACGGCGGCGCGCTCTGCATCTTCGAGTTCTTCTACCTCGCACGCCCCGACACGAAGCTCTCCGGCGTCGAGGTACACGGCGCGCGCGTGCGCATGGGCGAGCGGCTGGCGCAGGAGTCGCCGGTCGAAGCGGATCTCGTGCTGCCGATCCCCGACTCGGGCACGCCCGCCGCGATCGGCTTCGCGCGCGCGTCCGGGATCCCGTTCAGCGAAGGGCTGATCAAGAACCGTTATGTCGGCCGCACGTTCATCCAGCCCGAGCAGGGCATGCGCGAGCAGGGGATCCGCATGAAGTTCAACCCGCTCGCAGAGGTCAGCGGCAAGCGGCTCGTCGTTGTCGACGACTCGATCGTGCGCGGCTCGACAACACGGCAGATCGTGCAGATGCTCTTCGACGCCGGCGCAGCAGAAGTGCACGTGCGCATCTCTTCACCGCCGGTCGTCTCGCCGTGCTTCTACGGCATCGACCTGGCATCGGAGGACGAGATGATCGCCGCGCACTCGACGGTCGAAGAAGTCCGGGAGGCGATCGGCGCGACAAGCCTCGCGTACATCTCGCTCGACGGACTGCAGGCGGCGACGCACCGGCCTGCGAATGCGCTGTGCCGCGCTTGCCTGACGCGCGAGTATCCGACGCGCGTGCCGCTCGACTCCGCCAAGCACCGCTTCGAGCGCGTCTAATGCGCGCGACGAGAATCAACCACGTGTCGATCGCCGCCCAGGACGTCGAGGAGTCGGGCCGGTTCTACGAGGAGGTCTTCGGCCTCGAGCGCNNGACACACGAGTCACCGGCACGCAGCATCTCGGGATCGAGGTCGACGACTTCGAGGGCGTCTACCGCCGGCTGCTCGAACGGGGAATGTTCGAGCCGTACGGCTACTTCGCACAGATGGTCGAGCTCCCCGACGGCGCCGTGCAGCTCTATTTCCGCGACCCGAGCGGCAACCTCGTCGAGATCGACCACCCCGACGTGACGAAGCTCGACCGTTCGCTCTTCGGCGACCGGCTCGTGCGGCTGGTCGACCTGCAGCCGCAGAGCACCGAGAACCTGAGCGCCACATTGTGGGCGCCGCCGGCGCCGCGAACCGGCGGGTAACGACAAGCGACTGAAGCTCAGCCCTTCCCCGGGCTCTCTCTGATCGCGGCGATGGCGACGGGTTGTGCCTGCTTCAGATCGGAGATCACGCGTGCTGCGTCTGCGCGGCTCACCTGTACCTGGATCGAATCGGGCAACGGGTTGTAGGAGAGGCCCGCGACGAGGTTGGGGAAACGCCGCTTCATGTCGGCCAGCGCAGCCTCCTTCGTGAGCAGGCTCACCGCACTGACGCCGTGCTCGGCCTTGACCGCGGTGATCGTCCGCAGGATCTGAGTCGAGGTCGCGCCGGAGGCGAAATAGACCTTCACGAACTTCGGCTGCCCTGCGCCTCTGTGCCCGAGGGCGATGAACGCGACCGACGCGAGGACGATGGCGCAGGCGACGCCCACGATCACGCTCAACCGCCGGCGGTGTTGCCTGCGCCGGGCTTCGGCGATCACCGCTCTGACACCCAAGAGAGGAGCTGCGATTTGAAGGCTCATGGTGCTACTATGACTAGCATCATGTCGATCGTCAAGCTCGACCCTCAGAACGCGATGCCGTTGCACGAGCAAGCTGCCTCGGCGCTCCGCCGGGCGATCGCCGACGGCGAGGCCAAGCCGGGGGAGCGCCTGCCGCCCGCACGCGACCTCGCGGCCGTGCTCGGCGTCAACGCCAACACGGTGCTGCGCGCCCTCCGCGCACTGCGCGACGAGGGCCTGCTCGAGTTCCGGCGCGGGCGCGGGATCACCGTCGTCGGCTCGCCCGAGCAAAGCGTGGTCGTCGCAAAGGCGAAGGAGCTCCTGAAGCTCAGCCGCGAGCAGGGGTACGAACGCCGCGAGCTGGTCGAACTGCTGGAGACCCTCCAGTAGGCGCTAAGAGCCCAGGTCGTGTGCGCGGCCGTAGCGCACCGCACGCTTCACCTGGCGCGGGTCGAGGCCCTGCTCGAGCAAGCGCTGGCGTAGGTCTCCCTCCGAGGCGAGCTTGAGGAAGAGCCAGACGAGCACCGCAAGCGTGACGAGGGAGCCTTCCGCCATCATCACGATCCCGCCGAGGTTCTGGTCGTGCACGGGTGTGATCCCCCACTCCGGCGCGTGCCGGTACACGGAGTAGAAGGCGCTCGACGACCACATGAAGACGTTGCCGAGAACCGCCTCGAGCAGCCGCACGGCCGCGATGTAGCCGAGCTTCCAGCCGGTGCCGAACCACTCGGGGCCGGGCAGCGTCTCGACCACCGGCTCCCACATCAGGCAACCGCACGTGAAGAAGCCGAAGTGCTCGAGCGCGTGCACCGAGTTGTGGTGCAGCGCCGCGTCGTAGAAGTACGGGATGTGCCAGAAGTAGAGGTCGACGGCCCACAGCGGCAGTGCGACCAGCGGGTGCGCGAGCACCCGCAGGCGGTCGACGACAGAGATCGCCAGCAGCGGACGCAGCATCTGCCCCGTCAGGCCGACGACGAAGCAGAGTGGCGCAAGGTCGCCGAGGATCACGTGCTGCGCCATGTGGATGAAGAAGAAGTTGTCCTCGCCGAGGCGGTCGACCGGCGAGTTGAGCGCCACGACGACGAGCCCGATCCCCGTCCAGAACGCGGCCCTGCGCCAGCCCGGCACCGGCCGTCCGCCGAGCGCCAGCGTCCGCGCGCGCCGCCAGTAGAGCAGCGAGATCAGAACGGTGGGGACGGTCTGAAGCGGCTCGAAGCTCCAGCTCAGGCTCGGCGCAACTGCCAGCACGTTGGAACACTATTGGCCAGCCGCCGAGGGTCGTACACTGCCGCTCTGAGCACGGAGCACAGCTACGACGCAGCGGGGGTCTCGCTGGCTACTGCCGGCTCCATCGTCGAGCGCCTCCGGGCGGCAGTCGAGTCGACCGGGGCGACCGGGTTCGGCGCGTTCGCCGGGCTGCACCCGCTCGACGGCGACCGGTTGCTCGCCGCCTCGACCGACGGCGTCGGAACGAAGCTCGTCTTGGCGCGCGCCCGCGGACGGCTGCGCGACTGCGGCGCCGATCTTGCCGCCCACTGCATCAACGACGTGCTCACCTGCGGCGCTCGGCCGCTGATGCTGCTCGACTACGTCGCTGCGAACGAGATCCGACTCGACGAGGTCGCCGCTCTCGTCGAGGGCGCTGCCGAGGTCTGCCGCCGTGCGGGCGTCGCGCTCGTCGGCGGTGAGACGGCGGAGCTGCCCGGGATCTATGCGCCGGGGGAGCTCGACTTCGCCGGCACCTGTATCGGCGTCGTCGCGCGCGCGGAGCTGATCGACGGCAGCACGATCGCGGCCGGCGACGCCGTCATCGGCTTCGCCTCGGCGGGCGTGCACGCGAACGGCTTCACGCTCGTTCGCAGCGTGCTCGAGACCGAGGACTACGACGGCGACGACCTGCTCGCACCCACCCGGCTCTACCTCGACACAGCCCGCTCGCTGCACGAACGTGCAAAGGCGTTCGTGCACGTCACGGGCGGCGGCGTCCTCGGCAATCTCGAGCGCGTGCTCCCCGGCGGGCGCAGCGCAGAGCTCGACTGGGATTCCTGGGAGCGGCCGGCGGTGTTCGAATGGCTCGCCCGGCATGTGGAGGAGGACGAGCTGCGGCGCGTCTTCAACCTCGGCATCGGCTGGTGCGCCGTCGTCGCCGAGGCGGGGCCCGACGACACCGTGATCGGGTGCATCTCATGAGGCGTAGGCTCGACGGAGCCTCCAAAGAGCGGAGCCGCCGGCTTCGCCGGCGGTGGAGCGGGAATTGATCGGCGTCCTCGTCAGCGGCAACGGCACGAACCTGCAGGCGCTGATCGACGCGGGACTGCCCGTCAGCGCGGTCGCGTCGAACCGCAAGGACGCCTACGCGCTCGTGCGGGCGCGCGCAGCGGGCCTCACGGTCGCCACCTTCAGCCTCGACTGTCACGCCGACCGCACGGAGCGCGACCTCGTGATGGCGACGTGGCTGGAGGAGCACGGTGTCGAGCTCGTCGTGCTCGCGGGCTACATGCACCTGCTGACCGAGCCGTTCCTCCGCCGGTTCCCAGACCGGATCGTCAACGTCCACCCTTCGCTCCTGCCGGCGTTTCCCGGCGCGCATCCGATCGACGACGTGCTCGACGCAGGCGTCGAGACGACCGGCGTCACCGTGCACCTGGTCGACGGAGGCCTCGACACCGGCCCCGTGCTCGCGCAGGAAGCGGTGCCGGTCGAGCCGCGCGACACGCTCGTGGAGCGCATCCATGCAGTCGAGCACCGGCTGCTGCCGGAGGTGGTGAAAGAGCTGTGCCTCGCCGCGCACTGATCAGCGTCTACGACAAGAGCGGCGTGGACGAGTTCGCGCGCGCGCTCGTCGAGCTCGACTGGGAGCTCGTCTCGTCGGGCGGCACGGCCGCGTTCCTCGCCGAGCAGGGATTGCCGGTGACAACCGTGGAGGACGTGACCGAGGCGCCCGAAATGCTCGGCGGCCGCGTCAAGACACTGCACCCGCGCATCCACGCCGGCATCCTCGCGCGGCGTGAGCTCGACGAAGACATGCAGGCGCTCGAGGAGCAGCGGATCGAGCCGATCGACCTCGTCTGCGTCTCGCTCTATCCGTTCGCCTCGGTGGCCGGCCGGCGCGGCGCAACGGAGCCCGAGATCGTCGAGATGATTGACGTCGGCGGCCCGTCGATGCTGCGCGCCGCAGCCAAGAACTTCGCCCATGTCACCGTCGTCTCCGACCCCGGGCAGTACGAGGACGTGCTGTCGGAGCTGCGCGAGCACGGCGACACCACGCTCGAGACGCGCAAGCGGTTCGCGCGGGAGGCCTTCGAGACGACGGCGGCGTACGAGGCAACGATCGCGAACTGGTTTGGCGAGACGGAGCCGTTCCCGGAGCAGTTGACGATCGCGCTGCGGAAGGTCTCGAACCTCTCCTACGGAGAGAACCCCCACCAGGCCGCTGCGTACTACCGCGAGCTCGGCGCCCGCCGCCATCTGCTCTCGCAGGTCGAGCAGCTCGGCGGCAAGGAGCTCTCGTACAACAACCTCGCCGACCTCGAAGGAGCGCGGCGCGTCGCCCGCGAGTTCACGCTGCCTGCCGCGGTGATCGTCAAGCACGCGAACCCCTGCGGCGTCGCGGTCGCGGCGACGATCGAGGAGGCGTGGGAGCGAGCGCTCGCGGCCGACCCCGTGTCGGCCTTCGGCTGTGTTGCAGTGCTCAACCGGCCGGTGGGCGCGGAGCTCGGCGCGCGGATCGCCGGGCACTTCGTCGAGGTGCTGCTCGCACCGGAGTACGACGACGCGGCCGTGGACGCGCTACGGGCCAGGAAGGCGCTGCGAATCCTGGTCGACCACGAGCGGCGGTCGGAGACACCGGGCGAGCGCGACTACAAGCGCGTGCTCGGAGGCGTGCTCGTGCAGGACCGCGACGGCGACGTCGTGGACCGCGAGACCATGCGACTCGTGACGGGTGAGCTCGACGAGCAGCAGTGGGGCGACCTGCTCTTCGCCTGGCGCGTCTGCAAGCACGTTTCGTCGAACGCGATCGTGCTGGTGCGCGACCTGCAGACGATCGGGATCGGCGCGGGTCAGATGAGCCGCGTCGACGCGGTGCGGATCGCCGTCGCCAAGGCGCGGGAGCATGGGCACGAGACGGCGGGCGCCTCGCTTGCGAGCGACGCGTTCTTCCCGTTCGCCGACGGCCCGCAGATCGCACTCGACGCGGGGATCAGCGCCGTGATCCAGCCGGGTGGCTCGAAGCGCGACGACGAGGTCGTGACCGCGGTCGAGGCTGCGGGCGCTGCGATGGTCTTCACCGGGCGCAGGCACTTCCGCCACTGATGGCGACGGCGGCCTCGCACCGGATCGGGCGCGACGAGGTCGTCTGGTCCTTTGGCCCTGACATGGAGCCCGTACTCGAAGTCGAGCCGGGCTCCATCGTGACGCTGGAGACGAACGACTGCTTCACCGGGCAGATCCAGACCGAGGCGGACCTCGTCACCGAGATCGACTTCCAGCGGGTCAACTCCGCCACCGGCCCGATCGCCGTGCGGGGAGCCGAGCCAGGCGACTCGCTCGTGGTCGAGCTGCTCGAGGTGCGTCCGGACGAGCGCGGCTTCGCCACGCTGATTCCCGGCATCGGGCAGCTGTTCGACCAGGTGCAGGCGCCGTTGACGCAGGTGTTCCGCGTCGACGGAGACACGGTGCACATGTCGGACCGCATCTCGTTCCCGCTGCGCCCGATGGTGGGCGTGATCGGTGTCGCAACCGACGGCGAAACGCTGTTCAACGGTTTCGCCGGCCGGCACGGCGGCAACCTCGACAACCACCTGCACGGCCCGGGCGCGAAGGTCTATCTGCCGGTGCGCCAGCCGGGCGGAATGCTCGCGATCGGCGACATGCACGCGTCGATGGGCGACGGCGAGGTGTGCTTCACCGGCGTCGAGATCGGAGGCGAGGTGACGATTCGGGTCGACGTGCTCAAGGGCAAGCAGGGGACGTGGCCGGTCACGGAGCTCGCCGACCGCTGGGTCGTGCACGGGACGGCGGGGCCCGACTTCATGGAGGCGCTCGACCGCGCGGTCGAGGAGGGGGCGCGCTTCCTCGTCGAGCAATGGGGCTTCTCGATGGAGGAAGCCTTCATCTTCCTCTCGGTCGCTTGCGACGCGAACATCTGCCAGGCGTGCCGGCCGCAGGAGTTCTCGACGATCGCGCGCGTCTCGATTCCCAAG
>PLDP01000225.1 GCA_003136795.1 Actinomycetota bacterium | reverse complement strand
CGGTGACGATGCTCTCGAGGCGCGGTGGCGTGTCGGGCCGGGCGTCGGCGACCGGCCGCGGCGGGTCGTCTCGATGCATGCGCACGAGCTCCATCACGTTCGTCGAGACGAACGGGAAGGCGCCGGTGAGCATNNCGATCCCGAAGTCGGCGATCTTGGCGCGCCCCTCGGCGTCGAAGAGCACGTTTGCGGGTTTCAGGTCGCGGTGGACGAGACCGCGCTCGTGCGCGTGCGCGAGGCCCGCGGCGATCTCCGTCGCGATGCGCAGCGTCTCGTCGTCGGCGAGCGGCTGTCCGGCGTGGAGCCGCTCCTCGAGCGAGCCGTTCGGGAGGTACTCCAGAACCATGTATGGCTTGCCGTCCGCCTCGCCGTAGTCGTAGAGCGCGCAGATGTTCGGATGCGAGAGCGCTGCGACGGCGCGCGCCTCGCGCTCGAAGCGCGCCCGGTCGGCGCTCGGCGCGAGCAGCTTCACGGCGACCTGGCGCTCGAGCTCGTCGTCGTGGGCGAGCCAGACGGCGCTCATCGCACCGCTGCCGAGCGGCTCGAGCAGGCGGTAGCGGCCTGCGATTGTCTCCCCTGTCATCTCCGCGGGATTATCGTGATCCACGATGAGCGACCTTCCCGGGATCGACGAAGCGCTCGCGCTCGTGCTCGCGCACGCGCGCCGCCTGCCCCTCGAGGACGTGGCCATTACGGCTGCGGCGGGGCGCGTGCTCGCCGAAGCCGCTCACGCGGTGATCGACCTGCCGCCGTTTGCGAGCTCTGCCATGGACGGCTACGCGGTGCGCGCGGCCGATACGCCCGGGCCGCTGGCGGTGGTCGGGCATTCGGCGGCCGGCCGACCCGAGCAGCGCGCGGTCGGACCGGGCGAGGCGTTCGTCATCTCCACCGGCGCGGTCGTTCCCGACGGCGCCGACGCCGTCGTTCCGGTCGAGCGGACGACCGGCGAGGTTGTCGTCGAAGAGGTCGCGGCAGGCGAGAACGTGCGGCCGCAGGGAGGCGACACGCGCGCGGGCGACATCGTCGTCGAAGCGGGAAGCGTGCTCGGCCCGCCCCAGGTCTCGGCCCTCGCCGCCGCCGGCGTTGCGGTCGTTCGGTGCGCGCGGCGACCGCGCGTGGCCGTGCTCGCGACCGGCAGCGAGCTGCGCGCGCCGGGCGAGCCACTCGCTCTCGGCGAGATCTACGAGTCGAACTCCGTCCTCATCGCTGCACAGCTCGAGCAGTCGGGCGCGCAGGCGACGGTGTTTCCCCCCGTCGCCGACGATCCCGCCGCAACGCTCGCGGCGCTCGAGCGCGCGCTCGAGCTCGACGTGCTGATCACCTCCGGCGGCGTGTCGGTGGGGCCGCACGATCTCGTGCGCGCGACCCTGGCCGAGCTCGGCGCGACCGAGGTGTTCTGGCGCGTCGCGGTGAAGCCCGGCAAGCCGATCGCGTTCGCCGTTCGCGGCGACACGCTCGTGTTCGGACTGCCCGGCAACCCGGTCTCCGCGCTTGTCGGGCTCGAGCTCTTCGTGCGCCCGGCGTTGCGCGCGCTCCAGGGCGCACGCGAGCCCGGACCGCACTACCTGCCGGGCCGGCTCGCGCAGGCGGTGCCGCGCAACGCACAGCGGGACGAGCTCGTCCGCGCGCGGCGCGATGGTGACCAACTGGCGCCGTTGAGCGGACAGGACTCGCACATGATCGTGCGCGCGGCTGCCGCGAACGCGCTCGTGCTGGTGCCGCGCGGTGACGGCGACCTTGCGCAGGGCAGCCAGGTCAGCTACTTGCAGATCTGACCCGGCGGGCGCGCAGCGCGAGGACGGTGAACCGGACGAGCGCGCGCAGCGGTCCACGCTCAGGCCGCTCGCCGGCGGGCGGGTACGGCGCATAGCGGCCCGCGGCCACCGCGACGAGCTGCGCCGCGCAGGCGGTGCCGCACAGCGTGATTGCGACCGCGGGCAGATGCACGTAGCCGACGGCCACGAGCTCCAGCAGGTACCAGGGCGCGTCGAAGCCCAGGCCGAAGCGAAGGGCGAGCGAGCCGACGACGAGCAACGGGCCTGCGAGGCCGATCAGGAAGACGAGGGCGCGCGCCGGTGGCTTGCCGCTTCGCACCTGTGGCAGCCAGAGCCACGCGTGCATCGCCGGCAGGAAGAAGATCAACGCGAACGGGTTTGTTGCCAGAACGAGCAACGCCACGACGCCGAGGCCGAGCAGCGCCGCGGTCTCGCCCGCGAGGCGCTCGTCCGGGCCGACCGGCCGGCGCGGCACGAGCCGGTGCCGCGCGACGATCCAGCCCGCGAGCGAGACGACGCCGAGCGAGAGCAGTGGGAGCGCCGGCCAGTCGCCTGATGAGGCAACAGCCGGGTTCGGGGGGCGCGGCGCGCCGGACGGCCAGGCGCCGAGCAGGCGAAAGGCGGCGAACGCGACCCCGATGTAGAGCCAGAAGCCGAGGCGGCTGCGCAGGCTGCGCACCGCGGGCAGGAGTGCGATGCCGCGCCTGCGGCAGTGGGCGAACAGATCGACGACGGCGACCATGTACGGGATCAGCAGGCCGAAGAACAGGAGCTCGATCGCCCAGCCGCGGACGATCCGGTCGCCGGCCCAGACGTAGGTCGTCGTCCCCTGGGCGAGCTCGAGCCCCTGGTCGAGCGAGCCGACGAGCTCTTGCGCGGCGCGTCCCAGCGCGGTCAGCTTCGCCGTGTCGAGCGAGGACGCGCGGTCTGTGAACGCGGCCGGCGGCCGTTCGCCCGCGGTCGTGAGCGTGATCGCGGGGATGCCGCGCGCGACGAAAGGCCCTTGCTCGTAGAGCGTGAACGGGAAGCCGAGGTCGATCAGTTGCGGAAGGAAGCCGGCGCGGCGGGGGGCCGAGCCGGTCTGTTCGAGTACGCGCTTTGCGGCCGTCTCGACCAGGGCGGCCGCGGGTGAGCGCGGCGTGTCTCCGGTGATCACGATGCGCGGCGGCCCGCGCCCGGCGATCGCGTCCAGGTTGACGGTCGCGACGACGTGGAACGGCGAATGCTCGGCGAACCGCAGCGCGCCCAGGCCGCCGAAGGAACCGCCGTCCGTGGAGAGAAAGACGATCGTGTGCGCGGAGCGCACGCGCTGGGCGGCGGGCGTGCCGGCCTGCGAGAAGCCGCGTGCGAGCTCGACCAGCGCGGCCGTGCCGCTCGCGTCGTCGTTCGCCCCCGGCCCGGCTCCCGTGTCGTCGCGGTGCGCCAGCACGACGATCGCGTCGGAGGACTGTCCGCCGGCGACCGCCCAGAGGTTGCGCAGGCGGACGCGCCCCAGGCCCGGCACGTGCGCCTCCCAGGTGTCGGAGGTGACCGGCAGGCCGTACGGCGCGAGCTGCTCGCGGAACCACTGGCCGGCGCCGAGCGACCCCGGCCCGCCGGGCGCCCGGTCCGGGAAGTGCGTTGCGAACTCGGTGGCGAGCTCGGCCGTCGCCGCCCCGTCGAAGTTCGGGGGCAGGAGCGGCGCCGGCAGCGCGGCCGGGCGCGTGATGCTGAACGCGACGATCAGGAGCGGCAGCAAGAGAACGAGGAGCGACGCGCGGTAGAGTCGCGCGTTGATCGGCCGCTCGAGCGAGCCGCGACGCGCGCGACGACGGCGTGCGGGGGTCCGGGCCATCGCCATAGCGAGGGCTATCCTGGCAGCAGGCCGACCCTCATGCCCGAATCGACTCCCACGATCCTGCTCGTCGACGACGAGGACGCCGTTCGCAAGGTGCTCGCGTTCCCGCTCGAGAAGGACGGTTACACGGTTGTGCAGGCCGCCGACGGCGAGGAGGCGCTGCGCCAGTTCGCTGCGACGCCGATCGACCTCGTCGTGCTCGACATCATGCTGCCGCGCCTCGACGGGCTCGAGGTCTGCAAGCGCCTGCGCGCGACGAGCACGGTCCCGATCATCATGCTGACCGCGCGCGACGACGAGCTCGACAAGGTGATCGGCCTCGAGCTCGGAGCCGACGACTACATCACCAAGCCGTTCTCGATTCGCGAGTTTCGCTCGCGCGTGCGGGCGCTGCTGCGGCGGGCCCGCGCGCCCCATGCCGCCGGCGACGGCCGGGACGAGCGCATCGAGCACGACGGCCTCGTGATCGACATTCCCCGCCGCCTCGTCGAGGTGCGCGGCGCGCCGGTGCAGTTGACCTACGTGGAGTTCGAGCTCCTGCGGGCGCTCGCGGCGAATCCCGGGCGGGTCTTCAGCCGCCGGATGCTGCTCGAGGCGCTCTGGAAGAGCGCCGACTACCGGGATCCGCGCACGATCGACGTCCACGTGCGGCACCTGCGCGAGAAGCTCGAGGCCGAGCCGCGCACGCCCGAGTACATCCTGACCGTGCGCGGCGTCGGCTACCGGTTCCGCGACCGGTGAGCCCGCTCTCGAGCGTCCGCGGCCAGCTCGCGCTCGCGCTCCTCGTCGTGGTCGCGGGCGTGCTCGCGATCGTCTACCTGATCGTCGTCCCCTCGTATCGAACCTCGCTCGAGAACACGGAGCTGAAGGGGCTCCAGTCCTCGTTGCAGAAGGTCGCCCTGCCGTTTCCAACCCAGGGGTATCTCCAGCAGCAGTTCGTCGAAGGGGTGGCCCAGGCGACGAGCGCCCGTACCGTCGTCTTCTCGCTGACGAGCGAGTCCCCGACGCTCCTCGAGGCGTTCGCCGACTCGGCGACGGAACGTGACTCGACCGAGCTGCAGAACGACCCCGTCGCCCTGCGGGCAATTCTGCGCCACACCCTTGCCCGTGGCACCGTCCGCCGCCAGCACCAGACCTTCGCCGAGGTCGCCTACCCCGTCGGGGACACGGCGATCATGCTCTCCACGTCGCTGCACGACCAGCTCCAGGCGGTCGCGCTCGTGCGCCGCCGCGTCTTCATCGCCGGGGCGATCGCGACGGCGTTCGCCGTGCTCTTCGGCTACGCCGGCGCAAGCCTTTTCGCGCGCCGGGTCCGCCGCCTCGAGACGGCCGCCGAGCGGATCGCCGAGGGGCTCTTCGACCAGCCCGTCGTCGACCACGGCTCGGACGAGGTCGGCCAGCTGGCAAGGACCTTCGAGCGCATGCGGCTGCGCCTCTCGAATCTCGACCGGGCGCGCGGGGAGTTCATCGCCAACGCCTCGCACGAGCTGCGGACGCCGCTGTTCTCCCTGGGCGGGTTCCTCGAGCTGCTCGACGATCCCGACGTCGACGCGGCGACGCGGGACGAGTTCCTGGGCCAGATGCGGGAGCAGGTCGACCGTCTCACCAAGCTCGCGACCAATCTGCTCGACCTCTCGCGCCTCGACGCGGGGCGCATGTCGGTCGCCCGCGAGCCGCTCGACCTCTCCGAGCTCGCCGGGGAGCTCGTGGCGGAGTTCGGGCCCCGTGCGGCCGCGAGCGGGCATTCGCTCGTGCTGCCCTCGCCCGAGCCGGTGGTCCCGGCGCAGGGAGACGGCGGGCGCGTCCTCCAGATCGGTCGGGTGCTCGTCGAGAACGCCCTCATCCACACGCCGCCCGGCACGACGGTGCGGGTCGGCACCGCGATCGACGGCGGCCGCGCCACGCTGACGATCGCCAACAACGGACCCGATATCCCGCCCGAGGCACGGGAGCGGATCTTCGAGCGTTTCTACCGCCTCGACGGCGGCCGGGCCTCCGGCAGCGGCCTCGGCCTCGCGATCGCCCGCGAGCTCGCGGAGGTGATGGGCGGCCGGATCGAGCTCGACGCCCGGGGCGGGTGGACGAGCTTCACGCTCGTCCTGAGCGCCGAGGCCCGGGAGCGCGAGCCCG
>PLDP01000240.1 GCA_003136795.1 Actinomycetota bacterium | reverse complement strand
CGCGAGATCGTGAACGTCTCGGCGAGTTGCACGGTTGCCTTGCGGGCACTCAATTTCACGCGGGCTACACTAGTGCCCTTCCGCGCCCGTAGCTCAGGGGATAGAGCGCTCGCCGTCCGGACAACGCAGAAATATCCGGCCTTCGGCCATGACGATCTTCCTGCGCGGAAGATCTCGTTGTGTGCGGCGCCCGCCATGTCGGTCGCCGCTGCGTTCTCGGAGCGCCGTTACACTGACTCCTCTTCGCGCCCGTAGCTCAGGGGATAGAGCGCTCGCCTCCGGAGCGAGAGGTCGCAGGTTCGATTCCTGCCGGGCGCATCGTCGTGTGAGCTCGACGCTTGCGGTCCTTCTGGCGAGACGACGCTGGCACATGACACGGTGATCACGCCGCAGAGCGCTCCTCGATCCCGGCCCCGGTCCCGCGCTCCTCGCTTTGCTGGAAGTATGAGTGGTGATGAGAGCGGTCGAGCTCGTCTTCGCCGTCGGATGGGCGGCGTTCTGGCTGTACTGGCTCGTGGAAGCCTTTTCTATGAAGAGGGGTCGCGTTCCGTGGTCGCGGGAGCTGCGTATCAGGGCGGTGATCGCTGTCGTCGTGATCCTCTTGATTCGCCTGGGAGCGTTTCGGGGGAACGGCCTCAACAGCGATCCGTGGCGCGCCGGCATCGGGCTCGTCCTCCTCGCCCTAGGGTTGGGGTTCGCCGTCTGGGCCCGCATGCACATCGGGCGCAACTGGGGCAGCCCGATGACGCAGAAGAACGAGCCAGAGCTGGTGACCAGCGGCCCCTACCACCTCGTTCGCCACCCGATCTACTCCGGCATCCTGGCCGCGGGCGCCGGCACCGCGGTGGCGCTGAGCTGCCAGTGGCTGACTGCCGTGGCCCTGGCCGGCGTCTACTTCCTCTACAGCGCGATGGTCGAGGAGCGGTACCTGACCGACCAATTCCCAGACAACTACCCGGTCTACAAGCGCTCGACGAAGATGCTTGTGCCGTTCATCCTCTGATCCAAGTCTCTTCAGAGGTCATTCCCGCACACTCGCGCAGGCCACCGCACTGGTGTCTGACACCTGCGGTGTCAGACACCTCTTCGAGCCGCCGCGCCCCGTCTCGCGGCGCAAGCGCGTTAGGCGAGGCCGCGAGCCGTCCAGGCGCGTCCCGTGACCACAAATGGCGCGTCTGAGAGCGCCGCGTGGCAGCGTTCGCGCAGCTGCGCTCTGCGTTCCGAGTCGAGCGCGACGACGTGCGCGCCGGCAGGGCCGACGCCGAGGGTGAATGGGTCCCACCACTCATCGAAGGTCGGGTGCTCGACGCTGACAAGCAGGGCTGTCTCTTCGACATCGCGCAGACCTGCGGTCTCGAGCATTTGCGCCAGCTCGCCTTCGCGGGTGCCCCCGAGCCGAGATTCGCCCTCAACCCCAGGGTCGAGCTCGCACGCTGCGTCCCAGAACGGGCTGAGTGGACTCTGGCCGGCGTGATCCCAGACACACACTGCGACAACACCATCCGTGCGGGTCACGCGCCTCATCTCCGCGAGCCCGGCGGCCGGATCGACCATGAACTGCTGACCGCCCGAGACTCCCGCTAAGTCGGCAAGTTGCGGAGAGAGCAATACCGAGTACCGGCCCATGAAGCGGTCATACGCATCCGCGGCTACATCGAAGCTCACCCGCGCAATCTACGTCCTCGGGTCGCAAGTCACCTGTTACCCGAACCTGATTCAACGAGCGAACCAGGTTCGTCTTGGTTCTTACACTGCGGGGTCATGCCGTTGCTCTTGCACGATCCGATCGCGCACTGGCTCGTTATCGCGGCGGCTGTCGCGACGGTCGTTGGCGAGATCGTCCTCAGCTATCTCGGCCAGGCCCGCGACGGCGTGCGCCATCCGCTCGGCAGCCTGGCGGACTCGTTGCTGCTGTACTCGCATGGCCGCGGCGCCGCGATGCGGCAGGACCGCGGGACGAGGTTGATCGTCGTCCTCGCCCTGTACCTCGGCATCGCCGCGGCTCTCGCGGTCGCGCGCGTGCCCGCCCTCCGCGTCTACGCCAACAACTGGTGGACGCTCGGCTTGGGGGTCGCCATCGTCCTCGTTGGGGCTGCGCTTCGCGACTGGGCGATCCTGAGCCTGGGCCGCTACTTTCGCCGCGAGGTGACGATCGAGCCGGGGCAGCGGATTGTGCGTCGTGGCCCGTATCGCGTGCTGCGTCATCCTTCCTACACCGGCATCGTTCTCATCCTCGCCGGCTTCGGGCTTGCCTTCGGGAGCTGGGTCGGCGCCGCCGTCGCCCTGCTGATCGTCTTTGTCGGGATGCTGCCGCGCATTCGGGTCGAGGAACGCGCGCTCGCGCAGGCGTTCGGCGCCGACTACACCGACTACGCAAACTCGACGGCGCGCGTGCTCCCGCACGTCTGGTAACTAACGGCGGAGACGTCGCTGTTTGGCGGCATGCGCATCCGGAGAGACCGGTCTGTGATGTCTCGCCGGATTCTCCTGGTGACTACGGCTGCCGCGCCCTCGGCGGAGGTGGACGCGGTGGTTCAAGCGCATGCCGGCAAGGACGCCGAGGTGTACGTCGTCGCCCCCGCCTCGAAGATTTCCTGGCTCGATCGGTTGACGAACGCAGAAGACGATGCGCGCGACGACGCAGCCGAGCGCGCTGAGGCCGCCTCCGACGCCACGCCGAGCGACAACGTCGAGGCGCACGTCGGCGACGTCCAACCGCTGCAGGCGATCGAAGACGCGCTGCGAACATTTCCCGCCGACGAGATCGTCGTGCTGATGGCACCCGACGAGAAGGCATCGTGGCTCGAGCTCGGGCTTGGCGAAGACGCACAAGAGCGCTTCTCCATCCCCGTGACGCACCTCGTCACCGGCTGAGCCGACTCGCAACCCGCCATTCGTCCTCGGTCGGAAGCTCGCCCCGCTTGCGCGCCGCCAGGACGCACTCCATGTGCGCGTGACGACGCTTCGACACGTCGCCTTCCGGCGCGATCAGCGCATGCTCGCTCGTCGCGTGCAGCATCCCGTCGCAGAATGGGCACACGTAGCTCGCGGGCTTGAGGTTCTGCGCCGCGCGCATCGCCCACCACCGAGGCTCCATGCCCTCGACTGTAGCCTCGCCTGCGATGAAGATCTGGCACCGGCTCGATCCGCAGCTGCCGCGCGAGGTGTGGCTGCTCCAGCTCGGCGGCGTGATGAACTCGTTCGGGAACGGCATCATCCTGCCGTTCCTCGTCATCTACCTGCACGACGTGCGCGGGTTCAGTCTCGGCGTCTCCGGGCTTGTCGTCGCGGTCTCGGCGGCGGCGCAGCTCGCGGCGGGCCTCCTCGCGGGGCCGCTCGTCGACCGGATCGGGCCGAGGCCGATCCTCGCCGCTGGGCTCGTCCTGCAGTCGGTCGGCTTCGGCTGCTTCCCGCTCGTTCGCCATCCATGGGAGGCGTTCGCGCTGATCGCCGTCGAAGGCGCGGGCAGCGCCGGCTTCTGGCCCAGCCAGTCGACGCTCATCGCACGGCTCACGCCGCCTGAGCGCCGGCACGCCGCCTACGCGCAGCAGCGCGTGACGATGAACCTCGGCATCGGGCTGGGCGGCCTCGCCGGCGGCTCGATCGCGAGCGTCGCGCATCCCGGCTCGTTCACGCTGCTCTTCCTGCTGGATGCCGCGACGTTCCTCGCCTACATCGGCGTGCTCGCGTTCGTGCCGGACCCGGGGATCGCGCTCGAGGAACAGTCGGAGGAGCGTTCGTCGTACGCCGCCGTCCTGCGCGACCGGGTCTTCGTGGGGCTGTGGGCGCTCAACTTCCTCTTCGTCACCGCCGGCTATTCGCTCATCAACCTCGTCCCGGCGTTCGCGCGCGACCACGCGCACATCAGCGAGCGCGAGATCGGCGTCATCTTCTTCGTCAACACGGCGGTGATCGTGATCGTCCAGCTGCCGGTCTCGCGTGCGATCGAGGGCCGCCGGCGCATGCGGGCGCTCGCGTTGATGCCCGTGCTGTGGATCGTGGCGTGGTTGCTCGTCGACGCCGGCGGCTACTGGTTCAACGCAACCGCGGCGTTCGTCGTGATCGCGGTCGCGCTCGGGATCTTCGGGATCGGCGAGTGCTTCCACGGGCCCGCGCACCAGGCGCTCGTCGCCGAGATCGCGCCGGGGCACCTCCGCGGCCGCTACTTCGCGGTCCACTCGCTCTCCTGGGGGCTCGCGGGGACGGTCGGCCCGGCCGCCGGCGGCTTTCTGCTCGCCGCGGCCCCGTTTGCGCTCTGGCCGATCGCGGCGCTGGTCTGCCTCGGCGCCGCGCTCGGCGCGCTCGCGCTCGAATCGCGTGTGCCCGAACGCCACCGGCGCATCCCGCGGGCCGAGCTCGAGGCGCCGGTGCTCGAAGGCGCCGCAGTGGTTTGAGCGGGAAACCCCGCTAGAATCGCGACGTGCCGCTGCTCCCTGTCATCGAGGATCCACTCAGTACCGATGCCGAGCCTGCCTCGCATCCGGCGCACACGCACGCGCGACACCGTCGTCGCCGTCACGGCGCAGCCGTCGCCGCCCGCTGAGCTCAGCGCGGCCGGTCTCACCTGGATTCACCTCGACGCGCCGGACTCGCTTTACGCGGGCATGCTCGCGAGCCGCTTCGGCTGGCACCCGCTCGACGTCGAGGACATCATGTCCAAGCGCCAGCGCCCCAAGATCGACGACTACGCGGATGAGGGATACCTGTTCGGGGTTCTGCACTTCCCGGTCTACGACCGCGCGGTGCAGCGGCTGAACGCCGCCGAGCTCGACTTCTTCATCGGCCCGGACTATCTCGTCACGCTGCCGACCGTCGCGCTACGGCCGGTCACGCGGCTCTTCCACCGCTGCGAAGACGACGAGGCCTTCTGCGAGCAGCTCTTCTCGAAGGGCTCGGGGCGGCTGCTCTACGAGGTGCTCGACGATCTGTTCGACTACTGCTTCCCGATCCTCGACAAGATCGGGCACAAGCTCGACTCGCTCGAGGACGACGTGTTCGAAGGACGCTCCGAAGAGGTCGTCCGCGACATCTCGAACGCCAAGCAGGAGATCATCAGCTACCGGAAGATCGTCAAGCCGGAGCGCTCCACCCTGCGCCTGCTCGAGCGCCACGTCGAGCGTTTTCTACCGGAGGAGCTCGACCTCTACTTCGACGACATCGTCGACGCTGCCGAGCGCATCTGGGACATCCTCGACAACTACAAGGAAGTCATCGAGGCGCTCGAGTCGACGAACGAGTCGGTGATCTCGCACCGCCAGAACGACGTGCTGCGGATCCTCACCGTCTTCTCCGTGCTGCTGCTGCCGCTGTCCGTGATCACCGGCTTCTTCGGCATGAACGTCGCGTTCCCCGGCTTCGGCACCGCCTGGGCGTTCTGGGTGATCTTCGTCACGATGCTCGCCGCGCTGATCGGCATGCTCGCGTTCTTCCGCCTCAAGCGCTGGCTCTAGACCGTCATCGCGGCGCAGCGTGCCCCGAGTAGGCTCCCGGCGATGCCGAAGCCGCTGTGGGCGCCGTGGCGCCTCGAGTACGTCCAGCACGCCGACGAGCTCGGCCGCTGCATCTTCTGCGAGCCCGAACCGGAGCTGCTCGTCCACGACGGCGAACTGGCACTTGTCGTCCTGAACAAGTTCCCCTACTCGTCCGGCCACCTGCTGATCGCGCCCAGGCGCCACCTCGGCGAGTTCGGCGCTCTGAGCGACGACGAGGCAATCGAGATCCACCGGCTCGGGACGCGCGGCATCGAAGCGTTGCGCGCGGAATACGCGCCGCACGGCTTCAACGTGGGCTGGAACCTCGGCCGTGTCGCCGGCGCAGGGATCGAGGATCACGTGCACATGCACGTCGTGCCACGCTGGAACGGCGACACGAGCTTCATGCCGGTGCTCGGAGACGTGAAGGTGCTGCCCGAGGCGCTCGTGCGGACGGCGGAGCGGCTCCGCCCGCACTTCCGCTAGCACCTCGTGTCGTCGCGCGCGGCCCGCTGGAACGCGGGCAGGCTCGACTTCGCCGACCCGTCCGCGTATCTGACGCCGGTCTGCAGTCCTTCAAGCCGCGGCTCGTCCTGGACGTGGAAGAACAGCAGCAGCTCGACCGTGGGCTGGCAGGCAGCCAGCCGGATCGCCAGCGCGTAATACCGCGCTTGCGTCGCTTCATCAACGGTCGGGACCACCTCCGTTCCGGTGTAGAGCCGCCGCTTGGCGACGGGGATCGTCGTCTCGACGCCGTACTCGCCGTAGACGATCGGGAGGGTGCGTCCCGGTTGGGCTGTCCCATCGAAGGCCCGGCTGAGTAGCGCGACGAGCTTTGCGTAGTCGCCGATGCCGATTGAGGTCGTGCGTGGATGCTCGAAGGACGGAGGGATGCGCGCACTTTCGCCGTAGGGATGGATCGCGAGCGCATCCATGATTGGGCGGTCGCGGTGCGAGGCGCGAAATGCGGCACCGAGGTCGAGGAGAAACCCTGTCGGTGAGTGGGTCGGGCGCAGCGACGCCGCGTTGTCGGATCCGCGCGGCGCAAGACCGGCACCGATCACCTGGACGTCGGGCCGAGCCTGTTTCACGGCGTCGTAGGTGTCGGCGAGCAGCTCTTCGAACGACACGGCGGCGGCGTCACCCCCTGACGCGTTGTACTGCGGCAGCCAGAAGAGGTTGAGGTTCGGCTCGTTGCCGACGATCACGTCGTGCACCTCGGGCAGTTCTCGCATGAGCGCCGCCGTGTACGCGGCAAAGTTTGACCGGTCGGTCTCGGAGAGCGGCGTGTTCGAGCTGAACGAGTAGACGGCGACGAGCGGCCGGATCTTGGCGGCGGCCGCGGCTTGAGTCGCGCGGCGGAGCGACGCAAGCTCGCCGGAGTCGGGTGCACGCAGCCCGCGCGACCACACCGAGCTGAGCGCGATAGCCTGAAAGCCGGAGTCAGCTGCGAGCTGCATCTGTGCTCGTGCGTTTCCGGACTTTGCTGCATCCTCGACCGCGCCGACGACGATGCGATGGGGGTGCGAGCCGCACCCGGACAAGACTGCGACGCCGAGCGCGGCGAGTAGACGAGTACGGATCACAACCCGGTCACAGGCTGCCGGTCATGACCGCCCGGTCGAGATGCGGGCACAACGCTGGAATTGCCCTAGCGCGGGTCGAGGGCCTGCGCGAGCACGCCCTGGTCGCCGACCTTCTCGATCACCGAGTAGGCGTTGCGTTCCGAGATCATCAACTCGTCGCGCGTCTGATGGTTGGGTGCGACGATGAAACGACGACCTTCGGCCCGCACCGCCTCGTAGCTCGCGACTGCAACCTCGAAGTGCTGGTCGCATTCGGTGCGATGACATTCGCACTCGCACGTGATCGAGTTCGCGACGACGCTTGGCGCGGGCGACTGGCTGCGGCGCTCGTTCATGCTGCGGTGTACCGAGGCCACGGCAGAGTCGCGCGGACTGGTCTCTGCGAGCTGCATCTCCAGGGACCCTAGGCGGGACATGTGACGAAGAGCCGTCGCCAGCCCCTCTTTGGGTAAATTCGGCCGTTCCGCGCGCGTAAGCGGGGATGGCAGTCGACCTTTCGACGTGCCTGGTTTCACGGTGCGACATCGAACACCGCCGAGTAGAGCCCTCGCCAGTTCGCCGCGATGCCGACTTGCGCGGCATGCAGCGTCATCAAGCCTGCGCAGACAAGGTCATGCAGCTTGTTCTCGAGCTTGTCCTTGACGTGGTAGCCCGGCGCCGGGGCAGCACGCTCAGGGAAGAGGTTCGCGATGTCGTTCGAGCCGCCGAGCTCGAGGGGGACGATGTGGTCGATCTCGAGCGTCGCCCCATAGCCTTTCGCGGCGAGCCCGTACTCCGTCTCGTCTTCGTGCTTCTCGCTGTCCGGGACATTGCGGACGGAGCTCGTGCGGAAGGTCGCGGAACAGAGAACCGTCTTCGTCAGGCCGGAGTAGATCGCGCCCGGGGAGCAAGTACGGTCGGGCGCGACACCGAGCACGCAGTGACTCGTCTGGTCGCGTGCGGCGAGGAGCACGATCCTCCCCAATGCGATGCCGCCCGTGCTCGAGCCGCTTCCATCGAGCCATTTCGCAACGCCGCCATGATGTGAACACGTGCCCGAGTGCGTCTTCGAGAAGCTGTAGGTGCCGTCCTTACACAGCGCCGTCGCACCGGGGGGAGCGTTCGTGATCGCCGCCGAGGCCGCAAAGCCGCCCACGCCCAAGACCGCGCTGAAGAGCGCCACCGCCGCCGCACGCCTGAACATCCGCTTGCTCCCTCACTGGACCCCACTCCGTTCTTCGGGGTCGTTTCTCGTGCAATTTGAGCGAAGCGGGCGAAGGGGCTCGAACCCTCGACCCTCAGCTTGGGAAGCTGATGCTCTACCAACTGAGCTACGCCCGCGGGTCGGCCCGATTGTAGCCGCGCAAGATTCCGGGGCTCGCGGCGTCCTACTTCTCGCGTGCGTTCAAGAGCCGCTCGGGGGAGAGGCTCCGCTGGGCGCACGCACGGTGGGGAGAAACAAACCGGCTGGTGCGAGGGACGGCGGTGCCGCAGCTCCGTCCCTCGCCCCCGGTTTTTCAGGCGACGGTGATCTCGGACGCGAGGTACACGTCCTGGATCGCGTTCAGCAGCTCGATGCCGTCGGCGGTCGGGCGCTGGAACGCCTTGCGGCCGCTGATCAGGCCGACGCCGCCGGCGCGCTTGTTGATCACCGCGGTGCGCACGGCTACGGCGAGGTCGCCGGCGCCGGACGAAGCGCCGCCGCTGTTGATCAGCGGCGAGCGGCCCATGTAGCAGTTGGCCACCTGGTAGCGCGTCAGGTCGATCGGATGGTCGGTCGTCAGCTCGGAGTACACCTTCGGGCTCGTCTGGCCGTACTTGACGCCGTCGGTCGACAGCGCGCCGTAGCCGTTGTTCACCTCGGGCTGCTTCTGCTTGATGATGTCCGCCTCGATCGTGACGCCGAGGTGGTTCGCCTGCCCGGTGAGGTCGGCGGCGAGGCTGTAGTCGACGCCGTCCTTCTTGTAGGCCGAGTTGCGCAGGTAGCACCAGAGCACCGTGAACATGCCGAGCTGGTGCGCCTCCTCGAAGGCCTGGCTTACCTCGACCAGCTGGCGGCGGCTCTGCTCGCTGCCGAAGTAGATCGTCGCCCCGACAGCCGCAGCACCCATCTCCCACGCGAGCTGCGCGCTCCCGAACATCGTCTGGTCGTACTCGTTCGGATAGGTCAGCAGCTCGTTGTGGTTCAGCTTGACGATGAACGGGATCTTGTGCGCCCAGCGCCGCGAGACCGCTCCGAGCACGCCGATCGTCGAGGCGACCGCGTTGCAGCCGCCTTCGTAGGCGAGCTCGACGATTTTCTCCGGGTCGAAGTAGGCCGGGTTCGGCGCGAAGCTCGCGCCCGCGCTGTGCTCGATCCCCTGGTCGACCGGCAGGACGCTCAGGTAGCCCGTGCCGCCGAGGCGGCCGTGCTCGAACATCGACTGCAGGTTGCGCAGCACCTGGTTCGGCCGGTCGTTGATCGAGACGACCCGGTCGATGAAGTCCGGCCCCGGCAGGTGCAGGAGACCCTTGTCGATCGTCTGGCAGGTGTGGCCCAGCAAGGACTCGGCCTCGTCGCCAAGCAGCTCCTCGATCCGTCCGATTCCCTCATGTGTGGCGACAGCCATGGTCATCCTCTCCTGTCCAGCAATATCGACGCCGTGAAGTGTAGGCCCGGCACCGCTCCCCGCGATCAGTACTCCCTACCGGTGAAGTGGCGGAGCTTGCTGAGCTGGTGGCGCGCCTCGATCCGCCGCACGGTGCCCGAGCGCGAGCGCATCACGATCGAGTCGGTGATCGCGCCGTCCGTGACGTAGCGGACGCCGCGCAGGAGGGCCCCGGTCGTGACGCCCGTTGCCGCCACGAAAACGTCGTCGCTTCTGACGAGATCGTCCGTCGTGAGCACCCGGTCGAGGTCGTAGCCGGCGTCGATCAGCGCCTGCCGCTCCTCGCCCGAGCGCGGCCAGAGCTTGCCCTGGATGCCGCCGCCGACACACTTGAGCGCCGCCGCCGAGATGACCCCCTCCGGGGTGCCGCCGATCCCGTAGAGCAGGTCGACGCCCGTCCCCGGGCGCGCCGCGGCGATCGCCGGCGCCACGTCGCCGTCGCGAATCAGGTTCACCCGCGCCCCGGCCTCGCGCAGCTCGCCGATCAGCGCATCGTGGCGGTCGCGCTCAAGGACGACGACGCGAATGTCGGTCACGCGGCGTCCCTTCGCCTTGGCCACCGCCTGCACGTTCTCGGTCGGCGTGGCGTTGATGTCGATCGCGCCGACCGCGTCCGCGCCGACGGCGATCTTCTCCATGTAAACCGCTGCGCCTGGGAAGAACATCGAGCCGCGCTCGGCGACCGCGATCACGGCGATCGCGTTCGGCTGCCCGAGCGCCGTCAGGCGCGTGCCCTCGAGCGGGTCGACCGCCACGTCGACGTCCGGACCACCGCCGTGCCCGACGTGCTCGCCGTTGTAGAGCATCGGCGCCTCGTCCTTCTCCCCTTCGCCGATCACGACGACGCCGTCCATCACCACCGTGTCGAGCATCGCGCGCATCGCGTCGACGGCGGCCTGGTCGGCGGCCAGCTTGTCGCCCCGTCCGACCCAGCGCCCGGCGCCCATGGCGGCGGCCTCGGTGACGCGGACGAGCTCGAGTGCGAGGTTCCGGTCAGGCCTGGGCGTCGCCATCGACCGGGGATCCTAGAGTGATGCGATGAGGCTCGACTGGGAGATCGCGAAACTCGGCTGGCGGCGCTACGCGGCCTATCCGTGGGCGACCGCCGCCGGCATCTTCACCAACACCGTCTTCGGCTTCATCCAGGCCTACATCCTGCTCGCCGTCTACCGCCATCGCAGCGACGTCGGCGGCTACGACACGGCCGACACGCTGACGTACGTCTGGCTCGCCCAGGCGCTGATCATGACCGTCTACATGTTCGGCTGGCAGGAGCTCGCCCTGCGCATCCGGGACGGCTCGATCGCCACCGACCTCGCGCGGCCGCTCGACCCTCAGCGCTACTGGCTCGCCTACGACCTCGGGCGGGCGCCGTACCACTTCATCTTCCGCGGCGTGCTGCCGTTCGCCGTCGGCGCGCTCGTCTTCCGCCTCCACTACCCGAGCGTCCCGAACGCGCTCGCGTTCGTCGTCAGCGTCGCGCTCGCCGTCGTCGTCAGCCTCGGCTTCCGCTTCCTCTACAACTCGTCGGCGTTCTGGCTGATCGACGTGCGCGGCGTGATGATGGTCTCGCTGACACTGTCGTTGTTCCTCTCGGGGATGGTCATGCCGCTCGCCTTCTTCCCCGGCTGGCTGCGCACGCTCGCGCACGCCCTTCCATTCGCGTCGATCATGCAGACGCCGATCGACATCTGGCTCGGCAAGCATCACGGCGCCGCGCTCGTGGGCGTGATGGCGCTGCAGGCGTTCTGGGCTCTTGTCTTCCTCGGGCTCGGGCGGCTGACGCTGCGCGCGGGCGCGCGCAGGCTGGTGGTCCAGGGTGGTTGAGCCCGTCATCCTCTGGCGCCGCCTGGTCGGCGCCCAGATCCGTTCTCAGCTCCAGTACCGCGTCTCGTTCGTGCTCGACCTCGTCGGCGCGTTCCTGATCTCGTTCATCGACTTCCTCGCGGTGCTCGTGATCTTTCACAACGTCACACGCCTCGGCACGTGGAACGTCCGGGAGGTCGCGTTCCTCTATGCGTTCTCGTCGATCTCCTTTGCACTGACCGACCTGCTGATCGGGCACCTCGACCAGTTCCCGCAGAAGATCCGCGACGGCAACTTCGACATCCTGCTCGTGCGGCCGCGCAGCACCCTGTTTCAGGTGATCGGCTCGGACTTCCAGCTGCGGCGGCTCGGCAAGGCGATCCAGGGCCTGCTCGTCCTCGGCTACGTGATCGGCTCGCTCGACATCCACTGGGACGCCGGGCGCATCGGCATGCTCGTCGTGATGGTCCCCGCCGCAATCGTCATCTTCGGCTCGGTGTGGGTCGTCGGCGGCTGCCTCGCGTTCTGGACGACCGACGGCGGCGAGTTCTCGAACGCGTTCAGCTACGGCGGCAACTTCATGGCGCAGTACCCCGTCGACATCCTCTCAGCGTGGCTGCGCCGCTTCCTCGCGTACATCGTTCCGCTCGCGTTCGTGTGTTACTTCCCGTCCCTGTACATCCTCGACAAGCCCGACCCGCTTAGGCTGCCGCGGTTCGTCGAGCTTCTCTCGCCCGCCGTCGCACTCGCGGCCGCGTGCGTCGCGGGGCTCGTCTGGCGGTTCGCCGTCCGTCACTACCGGAGCGCAGGCGGATGATCGAAGTCGAAGGGCTCAGCAAGCACTTCGTCGTCAGGCGCGGACGCCTCCGCCGTGAGCGGCACGTCGTCGAAGCGGTCAACGACATCAGCTTCCGCGTCGAGCGCGGCGAACTGCTCGGCTACCTCGGCCCGAACGGCGCCGGCAAGTCGACCACGATCAAGATGCTCACCGGCATCCTCGTCCCGTCCGCAGGGCGCGTCTCGGTCGCCGGACTCGACCCGGCGCGGCGGCGAATCGAGCTAGCCCGGAAGATCGGCGCGATGTTCGGCCAGCGCGTGCAGCTCTGGTGGGACCTGCCGCTGCAGGATTCGTTCGAGCTGCTCCGGCACATCTACAAGGTGCCGGCCGACCGCTACCGCACGAATCTCGCGCGCTTCCGCGAGGTGCTCGAGCTCGACCCGTTCCTGCAGACGCCGGTGCGGCAGCTCTCGCTCGGCCAGCGCATCCGCGGCGAGCTGACCGCCGCGATGCTGCACGGCCCGGAGCTGCTGTTCCTCGACGAACCGACGATCGGCCTCGACGTGGTCGCGAAGCAGCGCGTGCGCGACTTCCTCGTCGAGATCAACCGCGACGAGGGCGTGACGGTGCTGCTGACGACGCACGACCTGGGCGACATCGAGCGGCTCTGCAACCGCCTGCTCGTGATCGACCACGGCAGCCTGATCTGGGACGGGCGCATCGCCGACCTCAAGGAGCGCTACGGAGCGGAGCGCACGCTGATCGTCGACCTGGAGGAGCCGGCCGCGCCGCTCGAGATCGAGGGGGCGCGAGTCGAGCGCGTCGACGGACCACGCCAGTGGCTCCGCTTCCGCGGGCCGGCGGCGGAGCTCACTGCGCGCGTCGCCGCGTCGACCAGGCTCGTCGACCTGCAGATCGCCGAGCCGGACATCGAGGAGATCGTCCGGCGGATCTACGCGCAGTAGGAACCTGGTTCTCGCCGTAGGCGAAGCCAGGTTCCCGTCGTACGCGTTGGGCTTAAGACAGCAACCTGGTTCCGCCTGCGGCGGCAACCAGGTTGCGCTACATCCGCTCGGGCGCCTCGACCCCGACGAGGTCGAGGCTGCGCGCGA
>PLDP01000236.1 GCA_003136795.1 Actinomycetota bacterium | reverse complement strand
GGCCCGGGGAGGCTGCGGAGCACCGCGAGGAAGAGCGCGAAGACGAGAATGAACACCTCGGCGATCGAGAAGATCTTGATGTTCAGGACGAACGCCCGCGCGATCTCGGGGAACGTATTTTTGAACTCGTGCCAGTTGAAGAACTGGCTGCGCACCTGCGGCCAGCCGGGCGCGTGCGTGATCGCGAAGGAGACGAGCGCGAAGAAGACGACGGTGCTCGCGAGCGCGATGACGACACTCCGGCGGCCGTCGCCGCCGGAGTGCAGTCCTTCGAGCAGGCGCGAGCGCCGCCCTACTTCAAGATCGGCGCGCCGGTCGCCTTCGCCAGCCACAGCTGCTGAAGCCGCTTGAGCGTGCCGTTTGTCCGCAACGACGTGATCGCCCGGTTGACGCACGCCGTCAGCGGGTTGCCCTTCGCGAGGACGACCCCGAAGTGGTCGGTTGCGCCGCCGCCCACCTCGAACTGGCCGAGGATCTTCGAGTTCGGGACCTGGGCCGCCGTCACGTAGAACGCCGTCGGCAGGTCGACGACGAGGGCGTCGATCTGCTTGTTCTTCAGAGCGAGCACCGCGGCGGCGTTGGAGTTGAAGACGGCAGGCTGCTGCGACGGCTTGATCCTGCTCTCGATGAAGGCGTAGCTCGTTGTGCCGAGCTGCGCGCCGATCTTGTACGACGACAGGCCCTTGATGCTGCGCACCGACGCGATCTTCGTCCCCTTGTTGACGACGATCGCCTGGTTGACGTCGTAGTACGACTTGCTGAAGTCGACGACCTTCGCGCGGGCGGGCGTGTACGAGATCTGGTTGATGTCGAAGTCGAACGATTTCGTTCCCGGTGCGTATGAGCGGTTGAACGGCACGTACGTCCACTTCACCTGGCTCTTCGAGTAGCCGAGCTTCGACGCGACCGCGTAGGCGACGGCCGACTCGTAGCCCTTGCCGGTGGACGGATCGTTGATCTTCCACTTCGAGCTCTTCGTGCCGCCGGCATACCACGGGGGGTACGCCGGATTGTCGGTGCCGATCGTGAGCTGCCCGCTCGTCACGGTCGGGCAGTTGGCGAGCGCGACAGTCGAGGCGGTGGGGCGCGCGGCGGCCGACGCGCCGACCGCGACCGCTGCGAGCACGGCGACCGCCGCCAGGAGTGGGATGAGCTTCGTCATGTGGTCAATGCCTTTCGGTCTTGGGCCGGGGTGTCCAGCGTATCGCCGGAGCCGGGCCGAGTCAGGCGCTTCGGGCGGCGGCCGGCTCGGCGACGAGCCCGGGCTCGAANNCCGTCGACGAGCCGCTGCGTCATCGTCGCGGGGCCGCCGCAGCGGTGGCAGACGGCCTCGAGCTTGTCGACGAACTCCGCGACGCAGAGCAGGATGGGCATCGCGCCGAACGGCAGCCCGCGGAAGTCCTGGGCGAGGCCGCCTGCGACGACCCGCGCGCCGTCGCGGACGAGCGCGTCGATCGCGTCGACGATGCCGTCGTCGAAGAACTGCACCTCGTCGATGCCGACCGCGTCGTAACCGGCGGCGAGCCGGCGCACCTCGTCGCTCGACTCCGCCGTGACGGCGCGCATCTTCGCGCCGGCGTGCGAGACGACGTGGCCGACGTCGTAGCGATTGTCGATCATCGGCTTCACGATCAGGGCACGTTGCCCCGCGATCTCGGCGCGGCGCAAGCGGCGGATCAGCTCCTCGCTCTTGCCGCTGAACATCGGGCCGCACACGACCTCGAGCCAGCCGCCGGCGTGTGGCTGTGTCCTGATCACGAAGGGCAGGCTAACCGGGACGCCAGACGTACACGTTGGTCTCGCGCGGCTCGAAGCCGAGCCGCCGGTAGAGGCGGTTCGCGGCCTCGCGCTCGCCCCGGGCGGTCAGCTCGACCGTGCGCGCGCCCGCGCTCTTCGCCAGGCGCAAGGCCTCCCGCGTCAGCGCCTCGCCGATCCCGCGTCCGCGGGCACTCTCGTCGACGACCACGTCGTGGATGAAGCCGCGCAGCCCCGTGGGGACGCGGTAGAGGATCAGCGTCAGCATGCCCAGGTAGGCGTCCCCCTCACGCGCGACGAGGAGCGTCGTCCCGGGCGAGGCCGCGAGCTCGGTGAGCTCGACGAGGCTCGGCGGCTTCCGCCGCGGCGAGAGCTGCCGCAGGAGCAGCCCGACGGCTTCGACCGCCGCGTCGTCCGGCTCGGTGACGCGCTCGATCTTCATTTGAGCAGCCTGGACAGGCGGCGGTCTTTCAAGACGCGGCCCTCGGTCTGGCACGGCGGGCAGTAATAGATCGTGTGCTCCTCGAAGTCGACGCGGGCGATCGGCGTGCCGCAGCGCGCGCACGGAACGCCGAGCTTTCCGTGCACCCGGTAGGTCTTCTCGTCGTTCGCGCCCGCGACGCGCAGCTCGAGCCCGCGCTGGAGCTCGTCGTGGATCGCGGTCGCGAGCCGCTCCGTCCCGTCTGCGCCGACCTGGGTGGAGAGCGCGTACGGCGAGAGCTGCGCGGCCCAGAGGATCTCGTTGGCCCAGGCGCGCCCGATCCCGGCGATCAGCCGCTGGTCGCGCAGCAGCGAATGCAGGCGTCGCGAGTCGGAGGCGAGGATGCGCGCGACGTCCTCGGTCGTGAGGGCGTCCGCCTCGGGCCCAAGGTGCGCGAGCTCTGCGCGCAGCGCGTCGGGGCGCAGCAGCCACACGCCGGCGCGCTTCTTCGAGCCCGCTTCGGTCAGCTGCAGCTCGCCGCCGTCGGCAAAGCGCACCCGGAACATCGGCGTCTTCGCGCCTTTGCCGTTCGGCGCGACGTACTTCAGCCTGCCGGCGCTCATCAGGTGCACCAGCACGACGAGCTCCTCGTCGCCGGTCGGCAGCAGGAAGCGCTTCGCGCGCCGCTCGACGCCCTTGAAGGTCTCGCCGTCGAGCGCCGAGAGCGGCGGCTCGATCGTCTTCAGCGTGGCGATGTGCGCAGGACCGGCTCTTTCGATCGGCGCGCGCTTGACGAGCGGATCGAGCATCAGCCGCCATGCTTCGACCTCGGGCAGTTCCGGCAACGTAGGCTCCAGCGTCGGTGGACGCAATCAGGGTAACCGTGCGGCGGGGGAACGTCGTCGAGGCGGTGCACCGCGTGCACGTCGCGACGACNNGCGGTGCGGAAGGTGCTCGCGCGCGCGGGCGCCGGGGTCGACGACCTCGAGAACGGGTTGCAGGAGTGCCGGCCCGACGGGAAGCTCGGGCACAACTGCTCGGGCAAGCACGCCGGCATGCTCGCCGCCTGTGCGGCGAACGGCTGGCCGCTGCATCCCTACCGCGATCCGTCGCATCCGCTGCAACAGCGGATCGCCGAGCTGATCGGCGGCGGTGAGTCGGCGGTCGACGGCTGCGGCGTCCCGACGTTCGCGACGACGCTCGGCGGCGCGGCTGCGCTGCTCACCCGCACGCCGCAGCGCATTCGCGACGCGATGCGCGCGCGGCCCGAGCTCGTGGGCGCCTCGAGCGGCGCGACCGACACCGACCTGATGCGCCTGCGCGACGGCTGGATCGCGAAGGGCGGCGCCGAAGGCCTCTTCTGCGCAGCACACGAGGACGGCCGCGGCATCGCGCTGAAGGCCGAGGACGGTGCCTACCGGGCGATCCGCGCCGCACTCGGGCTCGTGCTCGGGATCGACGAGTTCCGGGAGACGCCCGTGCACAACAGCCGCGGCGAAGTCGTAGGCTCGATCTCGTGAAGGTCTTCATCGTCAGTGACATGGAGGGTGTCTCCGGCATCGTCAAGTGGCAGCAGGTCACCGGCGGCCACGCGATGTACGAGGAGGGCCGCCGCCTCTACACCGGTGAGATCAACGCGGCCGTACGCGGCGCGAAGGCGGCCGGCGCCACCGAGATCGTCGTCATGGACTGTCACGGCGCCGGCGAGGGGTGGACGTTCAACTCGCTGATTCCCGAGGAGCTCGACCCCGACTGCGAGTACGTCGTCCAGAACGAGTGGACCGAGTACATCGAGTACCTCGAGGGCGGCGTCGACGCGGCGCTCTTCGTCGGCATGCACGCCATGGCCGGCACGCGAGACGGCGTGCTCGCGCACACCGTCAGCGGCTCGTCGTGGTGGCGGCTGCGGTTCAACGGCGTCGAGGTGGGCGAGACGGGGATCAACGCCGCGCTCTGCGGCAGCTGGGACTGCCCGGTCGTGCTCGTCACCGGCGACGAGGCCGCCTGCCGCGAGGGGCGCAGGCTGCTCGGCGACGGGCTGACGACGGCCGCGGTGAAGAAGGGCCTCGGCCGCTTCAGCGCCCGCCAGCTCCCGGCCGCGAAGGCCCGAGAGCTGATCGAGGACGCGGCCAGGCGCTCCCTGGCCGACCTCTCGGCCGTGCGGCCCTACGAGCCGGGCTCGCCCTGCGAGGTCCTGGTCGACTTCAACACCTCGGATCACATCGAGAAATACCGTTTTCGGCCGGGTGTGGAGATCACCGGCTCGCGCCAGATCGCCTCTCGCGCAGGCGACTGGTGGACGGCCTGGCGGCAGTTCTTCTTCTGATTTACAAAGCCTCAAGGTCACGGCGATTCCTGCCGACAACCTTGAGGTGCCACTTTCGCCGTCCTCTCGCGTGGCAATTGTCGCCACGTGCCTGCTCGTCGC
>PLDP01000013.1 GCA_003136795.1 Actinomycetota bacterium | reverse complement strand
TGTCTGACACCGCAGGTGTCAGACACCTTTAGGCTCGGCGCGATGGCTGTCGAGCTCACCGTCGTCGGGTCGATCAACCTCGACCTCGTCGCCCGCGTCGAGCGGCTTCCGCGCGCGGGGGAGACGATCACCGGCTCTGCCTTCGAGCGCTTCCCCGGCGGCAAGGGCGCGAACCAGGCCGTCGCCGCCGCGCGGCTCGGCGCGCAGGTGCGGCTGATCGGTGCGGTCGGCATCGACCCGCTCGCCGACGATGCGCTCGCCGGGCTGCGTGCTGCGGGCGTCGCCCTCGAGCTCGAACGGGCCGGCACGACCGGGATCGCGCTCATCGTCGTCGCGGCCGACGGCGAGAACCAGATCGTCGTCATTCCCGGCGCCAACGCGGCCGTCACCCCGGTCTCGCCGCACGGCGCCGTCCTGTGCCAGCTCGAGGTGCCGGACGAGGTCGTGCGCGCCGCCGCGCGAGACGCGGACTTCTTCGCGCTGAACGCCGCGCCCGCGCGGCCGGTCGACGTCGTGCCGGACCTGCTGATCGTGAACCGGCTCGAGCACGAGGTCGTCTCGCGCGGCAAGCTCGTCGCCGTCACCTACGGCGCGGAGGGTGCGGCGCTCTATGAAGGCGGCGTCGAGGTTGCGCGCGCTGCGCCGCCACGCATCGACGCCGTCGACGGGACGGCGGCCGGCGACGCGTTCGCCGCGTGCCTCGTCGTGTCGCTGCTCGAGGAGCGTCCGCGCGAGGAGGCGCTTCGCCGCGCGTGCGCGGCCGGAGCACTCGCAGCCTCGCGGCTCGGTGCACAACCTTCTCTCCCCACGAGCGCCGAACTTGAGGCGATACTCGCGGCATGACCCCGACGCCGATCATCCTCGACTGCGATCCCGGTCACGACGACGCGATCGCGATCCTCCTGGCGCTCGCGTCTCCGGAGGTCGAGCTCGTCGGAGTGACGACGGTCTCGGGCAACCAGACGCTCGACAAGACGACCGCCAACGCGCTGCGCGTGCTCGAGCTCGCGGGTCGCGGCGACATTCCCGTGTACTCGGGCGCCGACGCCCCGTTCATGCGACAGCGCGACGTCGCGGCGCACGTCCACGGCGAGTCCGGCCTCGACGGCCCCGATCTCCCTCCGGCGAGCAGCGCTGCGCAGAAACGTCACGCGGTCGAGTACCTCGCCGAGCAGTTTCGTGCCGCGCCGAAGGCGACGCTGGTCGCCACGGGGCCGCTGACGAACGTCGGGCTCGCGTTTGCGACGCATCCGGATGCGCGCCCGGACCGGATCGTCCTGATGGGCGGCTCGATCGGCGAGGGCAACCGCACGCCGGCCGCCGAGTTCAACATCTGGGCCGACCCCGAGGCAGCGCAGCGCGTCTTCGCGGAAGGACTCGACACGACGATGGTCGGGCTCGACGTGACGCACCGTGCGCTGATCACCGACGCGCACACGGAACGGATGAGAACGGCCGGCAAGGTCGGGAAGGTCGTCGCCGAGCTGATGGACTTCTACGCGCGCTTCCACAAGTCGCACTACCCCGATCTCGACGGCTCGCCGATGCACGATCCGGTGTGCGTCGCGCATCTGATCGACCCGACGCTGCTCGACGTGCGCGACGCTTTCATCGAGGTCGACTGCACGACGGGCCCGAGCTGGGGCCGAACCAACGTCGACTGGCGCAACCGCGAGCACTTCGGCGCGCCGAACGCGAAGGTCGCTCTCGACATCGACGGGGAGCGATTCGCAGAGCTCGTCGTCGAGCGCATCAGCTCCCTCAAATGATCATCTTTGCAGCGATCGCGCCCCACGGCGGGCCGGTGTTCGACCGGCCGGAGTCGCCGACGCGGAAGGGGATGGAGGAGCTCGGCCATCGCTTCGCCTCCGAGCGCCCGGAGGCGGTGATCGTGATCACGCCGCACGGCGTGCACGTCGACGGGCACTTCGCCGTCGTGCGCTCGGTGCGCCTTGAAGGCGATGCGTCGCAGTGGACCGACGCCGACACCCATTACGAGGGGCCCGGCGATCCCGAGCTCGCCGACGCGTGCGTGCAGGCGTTGCAGCAGGCGGGCCTGCCTGCCCTCGGGATCACGTTCGGTGCGACCGCCGCAGGCTCCTCGACGATGCCGCTCGACTGGGGCGCGCTGATCCCGCTCTGGTTCATGCGCGCGCCGGCCGTCGTCGTCAGCCCGTGCCGGGCGCTCTCGAACGACGAGCACGTCCGGGCGGGGGAGGCGCTGGCTGCAGCCACCGGCCACCGGCGCGTCGCGCTGATCGCGAGCGCCGACCACGGTCACGGCCACACGGTCGACGGCCCATACGGCTTCGCGCCCGAGTCGGCCGAGTACGACGAGGAGATCCAGGCGATCGTGCGCGACAACCGGCTGGCCGCGTTGCGCGGCTGGGACCCCGGNNCTCTCCTACGAGGCGCCGACCTACTTCGGGATGCTGACCGCCGCCTTCTTCCGGAAGGACTGACCAGCCGCAGCGCGAAGTGCCCCGCATGGCGCGCAGCAAGCGGCCTCACAAGGCCTCCCCAAGAACGCCCAGCCGCGTGAAGAAGCGGACGGTGCGCAAGCGCCGTGGGAAGAGCCTTCGCCAGGCCGACCAGCATCCGGAGCTGATCGGCCTCGGCCTGGTCGGCCTCGGTGTCTTTCTCGCCGCCGTCCTTTGGTTCGGCTTCAACGGTGGGCCGGTCGCGCACCTCGTCAAGGACGGCATCGGCGCCGCTGCGTACCTCGCGCCGGTCGTCCTCGTGCCGCTCGGTGCCCTGATGGTGGCGAAGAGCGCCCTCATCGACGTGCGCCCATTCCAGGTCGGGCTCGCAGTCGCGCTGACCGGGCTCATGCTGACACTCGGAGCCGGCCACGGCGGTCTTGCCGGCCGCGGGCTCGAGTCGCTCGTTGCGCTCGGCCTCGGCACGAGCGGCGCCACGATCCTCGGCGTCCTNNGCGCACACCCGCGTCCGCCGCGAGCGCGCCGAGCGCCACGTAACGCACCTCGTCCCCGAGCCTGTGCTCGAACCGCCGGTGGACGTCCGCAAGGACTATCCCGATCTCGTCTCCGACACGATCTCCGGGCCGTCGCCCGTGCTCTTCATGCAGGAGGAGGCGCCGCACGGGTTCTTCGAGGAGCACACGCAGGAGACACTCTTCGAGAGCTCGGCGACGGTCGCGGACTACAAGCTCCCCGACCGGGCGCTCTTGAAGCAGTCGAAGCCCGGTATGGGCCCGACGGGCGAGGCGAACGCGCGTGTCGCCGAGGCGCTCGTGACGTGTCTCGCGCACTTCGGCGTCGAGGCGACGGTGATCGGCCAGATCTCCGGCCCGCGTGTGACGCGCTACGAGCTGCAGCTCGCGCCGGGCACGAAGGTCGGCAAGGTGGCGAACCTGAAGGACGACCTGAGCTACGCGCTTGCGACGACCGAGATCCGGATCCTCGCGCCGATCCCGGGGAAGCAGGCGGTCGGCGTCGAGGTGCCGAACCTCAGCCCGAACCTCGTCACGCTCGGCGACATCTACGACGACCTGCCGGCGACCGCAAGCCCGCTCAGCGTCTGGCTCGGCAAGGACATCTCCGGCGCCGCAGTGTGGGCCGACCTCGCGCGCATGCCGCACATCCTGATCGCCGGCACCACCGGCTCGGGCAAGTCGGGCTGCATCAACGCGATCCTCACGTCGATCCTCCTGCGCGCGACGCCCGACGAGGTGCGGCTGATCCTGATCGACCCGAAGAAGATCGAGCTCAACTACTACGAGTCGATCCCGCACCTGCTGACGCCTGTCGTCTCGAGCCCGAAGGAAGCGAGTGCCGTGCTGCTGAACGTCGTCAGCGAGATGGAGCGGCGCTACGAGCGCCTCAGCCAGGTGCGCGCGCGGAATCTCCCCGAGGCGAACCGCGCGTTCCGCAAGCGCGGCGAGGAAGAGCTTCCGTACCTGCTCGTCGTGATCGACGAGCTCGCCGACCTGATGATGGTCAGCCCTCAGGAGGTCGAGGACTCGATCATCCGGCTGGCGCAGAAGTCGCGCGCGGTCGGCATCCACCTCGTGCTCGCGACGCAGCGCCCGTCGGTCGACGTGATCACCGGCATGATCAAGGCGAACGTCCCTTCGCGCATCGCCTTCGCCGTTTCTTCGCAGACCGACTCGCGCGTGATCCTCGATCAGAACGGCGCGGAGAGCCTCCTCGGTCAGGGGGACATGCTCTTCAAGCCGCTCGGGACCTCGCGCCTCCAGCGCGTTCAGGGCGCGTTCGTGACCGAGGAGGAGATCGCGCTGATCGTCGAGCAAGCGAGAACCCAGCGCGAGCAGCGCGTCGACGAAAGCTTCCTCGAACTGCCGCAGGTCTTCGCCGAGTCGGACAACGAGGACGGCGAGTTCGACCCGGACGAGGATCCGCTGCTCGACAAGGCGATTGAGGTGGTCGTGACCGCCCAGACTGCGTCGGTGAGCCTGTTGCAGCGCCGTTTGCGTGTCGGTTACACCCGCGCGGGGCGGCTCGTGGACATGCTCGAACGGCGGGGGATCATCTCGCCGTACGAGGGCTCGAAGCCGCGCCGGGTGCTGCTCACTGAGCGCGATCTCGAGCGCGTCGCAGCAGACTAGCCGCCGACCCGGAGAGGGGCTACGCTAGTGCCGCTAGTCCCCCCGGTCAGACAAATTAGAGGAGGGTAAGTGAAGTTTTCTCGCGGAATTGTGCTGGCGTGCGTCGTCGCACTCGCCGCAGTGGTCGTTACGGCCACTGCGTTCGGCGGGGCGAAGGCGCCGACCACGCAGAAGGCGTCATTCACGGCAGCGCTCGTGAGTGACATCGGCAAGTTCACTGACAAGGGCTTCAACCAGAATCAGCTCAAGGGCCTGAACGTCGCGAAGGCGAAGCTCGGAGTCAGCACGCTCGCGCTGCAGTCGAACTCGACGAGCGACTACGCGCCGAACTTCAACTCGGCCATTCGCAAGGGTGCGAAGCTCGTTGTCGCAGCGGGCTACCTGCTCGCGCCGACCGAGGCG
>PLDP01000239.1 GCA_003136795.1 Actinomycetota bacterium | reverse complement strand
CGGCCGCGAATATCACCATCGCGGTGATCGACACCGGCGCCGACAAGACGGTGCCCACGATCGCCGCGAAGAGCCCGATCACCTACAACGTCGTCACAAGCTCGCCGACCGTGCACGACGACGTCGGGCACGGGACGTTCGTCGCGTCACTCGCGGCGGGTGCCGTCTCCGACCCGACGGACATGTCGGGCTTCGGCGGCAACGCGCACCTGATGATCGTGCAGGCCAACCGCGGCGGCACCGGCTTCTCGGACATCGACGAGGCCAACGCGATCGTCTGGGCCGTCGACAACCACGCGAACATCATCAACCTCAGCCTCGGCGGCCCTCAGACGTCCGACATCGAGCGCTCCGCGATCGCGTATGCGGCGTCGCACAACGTGCTCGTCGTCGCAGCGGCCGGCAACTCAGCGCAGGACGGCAACCCGACCACGTATCCGGCGGCGCTCCTCGGTCAGAACGGTCTCGCCGTGGGCGCGGCGACGGCCAGCGGGACGCGCGCGCCGTTCTCGACGACGGGCTCGTACGTCGACGTGCTCGCTCCCGGGGTCGACGTGCTCGGGGCGCTCGCAGGGGGCATCCCCAGCGGGTTCTTCTCACCGGTCGCGACACCTGGGGCAACGGGCAACTATGCGATCGGCAGCGGCACGTCCTACGCCTCGCCCGAAGTCGCCGGCACCGCCGCGCTCGTGTGGGCAGCGAACCCGTCGCTCGACGCCGCCGGGGTCGCGGCCACGATCGAGGCGACCGCCTCGAGCGCCGGCAACTGGACGTCCAACCTCGCCTTCGGAAACCTCAACGTCGCCGCGGCCGTCGCGCGTGCGTCCGGCGGCCCGGCGCCGCAGATCGCGAAGCCGGTCGTCGTCGCCAAGCCGACGATCGTGAAGAAGACCAAGCCGCACACGATCACGAAGACGCCCAAGGCGAAGCCGTTGCGCGCTCGCCCTTAGTGGAGCGAAGACCGAACCAGATTCGCTCTCTGAATCTGATTCGCGAGCTTCTCGGGAGGCCGCGGCAGCTCGAAGAAGTGTCTGACACCACAGGTGTCAGACACCAGTGCGGTGGCCTGTGCCAGCGTCCGTAAGTGTTCCCCGAACGTCCTGACATACTTCGGAGAGCCGAAGGAGGCCAGGAATGGCCGCGTTCCAGACATCGCTTCGCACTCATGTGACCAGCTGGGGCTGGTTCTGGGTGTGGGCCCTGCTCGGTTGTGCTGCTGCGGTTGGCGCCGTGTCACTAGGCGTGTTGGTGCTCGCGCCGGTTGCCTTAGTTGGGGCGCTGATGGTCTCGCGGCCAACGATCCGTCGTTCCGCGTACGGCTTCGTTACCGGCGTCGGGGCTCTCGTGCTCTACGTCGCTTGGGTGCAACGTGCTGGGCCGGGCACAAGCTGCTGGCAAACCGCAACAGCAAGTGGATGCGACCAGCACTTGAACCCGCTGCCATGGCTGCTTGTCGGCATCGCGATGTTCGTCGGCGGCATCGTCGCCCACGCCAGACGGGCCTGAGGAGACTCCGCTGCGCGAGGGTTCAGAAATGTTCCCTGACGGCTTGTCGGCTTGGTCGTACTGGGCTTGCCCTTCGGCGATAAGCCGGGGCGAAGTCGATGAGGCGCCGTTGGTGGTGCAGACTCTGCGTATGTCGGACGGAGACATCGAGCTTGTGCTCGTCAGCGGTGCCGGCGCGAGGCGGGGCTAGTGCTCAACGGGCGAAAGGCACTCGTTGCAGCGATGCTCGCGTTCGGTTTGGTGGTCGCGGCCATTGGTTGCGGATCGAGCTCCGGTCCTGGTCTACCGGCGATAGGCGCGGCGAAGACCTACCGGCTCGAAGGCTTCAGACCGAGGGGTCCGGTCGAGGCTGGAAGGTCGACTCAGGTCGCGCTGACGATCCTGCAACCTTCCGGAGCGCCGCTGACCCGCTACCGCACCGGCGCCGGGCCGCACACCGGCATCGACCTGATCATCGTCCCGAGCGACCTGCGAACGCTGATGTACGAGGACCCGCCGGTCGCAAACGACGGCAGCATCCACCAAGCGATCGTGTTTCCGGTCGCCGGCAGCTACCACGTCGTCGTCGATGCGTTTCCGGACATGCCGGGAGTGCCGCCGAACGTCCAGCTCTTCACGACCATCCGCGTCAAGGGCACGAAACCGGCGCCGACTCCGAGCTACGGGCTTGCAACGACGGTCGGCGGCTACCGCTTCGCGATCCAGGGCAGGCCGAAGCTGAAGGCGATCGAAGCGGCCTTCCTGACGATCAAGGCGACCGACAAGCAAGGACGGCCCGTCGTGTTCAGCCCGCTCGACGGTGCGCTCGCACACGCGATCTTCTTCCGCGAAGGCTCGCTCGACTATTTCCACACCCACGTCTGCACCGCGCGCACGCTCGGCTGCGCGAGCGCCGCGTTCAAAGGGGTGCCGGTCGGCAGCGCGACAAAGCCAGGGATACTCAGGGTCGGCGTACTGCTGCCCGTCGCTGGCACCTGGAGGTTGTTCCTCCGCACGAAGATCAGCGGCCGGGAGCTGGTCACCCCGCTCACGCTCGTCGTGCGATAGCAGCCACCGATAAGGCCGGGCGAGCGTGCCCAGGAACGCTGATCCGCCAAGGCAAGCCAGCAAGGCGTGCCCGAGAGTTCAGGAATGTTCCCAGAGGTGCTGTTGTCGCCTAATTAAGCGCCGCGGCGTGTCGGGCGTTCGCTACGTGCCGGGCGCGGGCGCCCGCGGGGACGGTGGCGGCAGCAGGAGGTGGCTTCCGACGATCGCTTCTGCGAGGTCGACCACCTTGTGTCCGGTGTGTTGTGAGTGTGAGCGGATCATTTCGAAGGCCCCGTCCTGGTCGAGCTTGTGGCGTTCCATCAGGATCCCTTTCGCCTGTTCGATCACAACCCGGCGCCAGAACGCGCCTTGCAGGTTGTCGAACTCGCTGAAGCGCTGCAGGGTGATCTCGATCGCGCTCTGCAGCTCCTCAGAGTCGGTGTCGACGATGTAGGCGAAGACGCCGCGCTTGGCCGCCTCGCGGACGTAGGCGGGATCCTTCTCCGAGAGGAGGGCAATGACCGGGCAGGCCGCCTCCTGGACGATCTCGCCGATCAACTCGAGCGCGTGCTCGGAGGAGGGCCCGAGCGCGACCAGGGCGACATCGGGACGCTCCCTCGCCGTCGCCGCGCCGGCCTTCCTGATCTCGATCTCTCTTGCGATCACCTCGTGACCGAGGTCGGCGACGAGGTGGGCGAGCAGCTCGAGCCGGTCCTGACGTTCGTCCGCAATCAGAACGCGCAGGTGTGCAGTCTCTTGCTCGGTTATCGGATGGCCCTTC
>PLDP01000266.1:20203-27812 GCA_003136795.1 Actinomycetota bacterium | reverse complement strand
TGACCGACGCAACGCAGGTGCTCCGGCCGCGGCCCGCGGCCCGGCGCCGTCGGCCTCCCCTGGTGCCGCTCGCCGCCATCGCAGCCGCCCTGCTCGTCGCCGGTGGCGCGCTCGCCACACTGCTCACCGACCACGGCTCGAGCAACGGCACGTCTACGACCCGCGGGCTCTCACTGCCGCACGTGCCGGCCGTTCCCNNCGACGCAGCCGGTGTCGACGCAGCCGGTGTCGACGCAGCCGGTGACGACGGCGCCCGTCACGACGGCGCTGCCGCCGGTGACGACAGCCCCGGCGCTTCCGACCACGACGGCGGCGCCCCCGACGACGACGGCGCCGGCAACCACGGACACGGTTCCCGCCACGACCGACCAGGGCACGACCACCACGACCACCCCGTGAAGGCGCTCTACGAGCGCTGGCGCGAGCTGTTAGGTCAGACGCTGCGGCAGAAGATACGCGCACAGCCCGAGTGAAAGCAGCGTCGCAGCGTCGTCGTCGTCCCACGCGGAGAGCGCGAGCGGCCAGATCACATACCAGCCGGGATCCGGCACTGCGACCATCAGCAACCCGAACGCAAGACCGAGACGCGCGCGGCCGCGAGCCGCTTCGCGCAGGAGCCAGACGTATGCAACCCCGTAAGCGACGAGAAACGTCCACGGCGGCACGCCGAGGCGGTGCGGCAGTGCGTAGTGCGTGTCGATCTGGGCGTCATGCGCCAGCGGCGTCACCGAGCGCAGCCAGTGGAACTGCCAGAGCAGCGTCGCAAGGCCGAGCGTCGCCACGACGGTGGTGGCGAAGCCGACATGACCGACGCGCCGGCCGGTGGCGCGCGCTTCGAGCGCACGCAGCGGCAGCAAGAGCAGCGGCACCCATTTGACGAGGACGGCGAGCGCCCACGCGGCGCCCGCTGCCTGCAGACGCTTGCGTTCGCCGAGCACGAGCGCCGCGGCAACGAGCGCCATCATCAGAGCATCGTTGTGACCGCCGCCGGCGAACTGCATCGCGACGAGCGGGTTCCACCCGACGAGCGCGGCGGCGAACGCGCGGCGGCGTGCGACGAGCCAGGTCGTCGCGAGCACGCACAGCGCCGCGGCCGCGCGAAAGAGCCAGGCGGCGAGTGACGCCGATGTCGTGAGGCCGACCGGACGTGAGACGAGCGAGAACGCAGGCCCGTACGGCGACGTGTCGTGCAGATACTTGGTCCCGGCGTAGCGCGCCGCGACGCGGTCGTCCGACGGCGTGTTGCTGTACGGATCGTGCACGCGCGCATAGCTCCAGTAGGTCCACGCATCCGAGGAGAGAAACACCGGCCCTGCGAGCGGCGCGAGCTGGATCACGCACGCGAGGACGAATACGTGCGTGAACCGCGCGCCGCGACGCACGAGGGCGAGCGCGACGACGTAGACGGCGAACGAGGCGACGAAGAGCTCGAGGAAGAGGCCCGCCGCGCCTCCCAGATGGCCGCCCGGGGCCGGCACGACGGGCGAACCCGCGCGCGACTCGACGACCACGAGCGCGACGACGAGCGCGAGCGTCAGCGCGCCCGCGGCGAGCGCGCTACGGGGCTTGGCCAGGGGAGGGTGGCGGCGACGCGGTGGTCGTCGGCGGCGGCGACTCCGTCGTGGTCGGAGCCGGCGCGGTGGTCGGGGGCGGGACGGGCGGCGGCGGCGGGGAAGCCGTCGTGGTGTGCACCGGTGGCTTCGGGGCCACCGTCGTGGGCGCGGGCTTGGCGGGCGCGACCGACGTGGTCGTGGTGGGCGTCGAAGTCGTCGTGGTCGTGGNNCGTGGTCGTGGGCTGCGTGTAGTAGTAACCGAGGCTGCCGTAGTTGCCGCGCGTCAGGGTGCGCCAGGTCGGGTACTTGTCGGGCAGCTCGAACCCGAGCACCTTGTGGTGCCAGAGCGCCGCTGCCATGTACTCGTGCCAGATCGGGACGGCGTACGTCGCACCCTGGACGGTCTGGCCGTGGACGTCCAGCATCGGGATCTCACCCTTCGGATAGCCCATCCAGACGACGGTCGAAAGCTGGCGCGTGTAGCCGTCGAACCACGCGTCGTCGTGATTGTCGGTCGTCCCCGTCTTGCCGGCCGCAGGGTGGATGCCGTCACCCGAGCCTGCACCGGTGCCGTACTCGGCGTTCTGCTGCAGCACGTCGTTCACCTTCCACGCAACCCCCTGCGAGACGGCCTGCTTCGTCTGCGGCTTGCCCCAGTCGGAGTCGGTGTCGACGTGACCGCCCGGGAGGATCACCTTGGTGATCGCCATCGGCTTCGCGTAGACGCCCATCGCCGGGAACGTCGCGTACGCCGCCGCCATGTCGAGCGGCGAGACGGCAAGCGAGCCAAGCCCGATCGACGCGTAGGGATGGTCCGGCGCCATGTGCACGTCGAGCCGGTGCGCCATCTGCCAGACGTAGCGCGGACCGACGTCGAGCGTCAGCTGCGCGAACACCGTGTTGTCCGACTGCAGCGTCGCGCGAGTCAGCGACTCGGTGCCGCTGTAGGTGTTCTCGTAGGTGTGCACCACCCACGGCGTCTGGCACCAGGGCCCGATCGAGCACGTGAACGGCGCGGACGTGTAGTAGGTCGTGTCGGGATCGACGCCCTTCTCGATCGCCGAGGCGAGCACGAACGTCTTGAACGTCGAACCGGCCTGGCGGGCGGACTGCGCGACGAGGTTGAACTGGTTGCCGGCATTGCGCACGACGGCGGTCATCGCGCGAATCGCGCCGGTGCCCGGCTCGAGGGAGACGATCGCCGCGGCCGGGTCGGTCTTGTACGGGAGGATGTCGCGGATCGCCTTGTTCGCGAGCCGCTGCAGGCGCGGGTCGATCGTCGTGTAAACCTTGAGGCCGCCTTCGCGCACCGTGTTCGTGCCGTACTGCTGCTCGAGCTCGTCGACCACGTAGGAGAAGAAGTACGGCTGCTTGATGCGCGTGTAGATGCGGCCCGGCTTGAGCCCGAGCGTGTTCGAGCGAATCGCCGTGTCGTACTGGGCGAGCGTGATGTCGTGGTTGTCGACGAGCGCGCGTAGCACCTCGTCGCGACGGTCGAGCGCCGCCTGCGGGTTGTGGAACGGGTCGTACACCGACGGCGCCTGCGGCAGCCCCGCCAAGAGCGCCGACTCGAGCAGCGTCAGCTGGCTGGCGGGCTTCGAGAAGTACGTCTGCGACGCGGCCTCGACGCCGTAGGCGTGGTTGCCGTAGTACACGGTGTTCAAGTACTCGTTGAGGATCTTCGGCTTCGACCACTTGCTCGCGAGCTTGATCGCGAGGCACGCCTCCTTGATCTTGCGCGAGAACGACTTCTGCTGGCCGGTGTAGAGGTTGCGGACGAGCTGCTGCGTGATCGTGGAGCCGCCCTCGATCACCTTGCCGGCGGTGAGGTCCTTCCAAGCCGCGCGCGCAATGCCGACGTAGTCCACACCTCCGTGCTGCCAGAAGCGGCGGTCTTCGATCGCGGTCGTCGAGACGCCCAGCCACTTCGACATCTGCGCGTTCGTGACGGGCTCGCGGTTGCGCTCGGCGGGAATCGAGCCGAGCAGGGAGCCGTCGTCCGCGTAGACGAAGGAGTTCTGGCCGATCTCGACAGGTCGAAGCGAGTTGAGGTCGCAGCTCGCGGAAAGCGCGGTGCCCGCGCCGAGGCCGACCGTCGCGATCACCGCCGCGAGTGCGATCGCAATGGTCCCCGCGACGACTCCGGCACGGCGGCGGCGCTGGATGCGCCCGGACCGCTTCTTCTTGCGTCCGCGGTGGGCGAGGATGAACTCGAGATCGTCGCTGCGGCGGCGCGGCGTCACGTCGCGCGCTCCTGCAAGCGCTCGGCGATCTTCAGCCGCAGCTCGCTCGAGGCGCGCTCGGCGGCGCCCTCACCGGAGACCCACTTCCGCACCACGATGGTTGCCATGTCCCCCGAAAGGTCGGTCACGTACACCTCTTCGCCTTCGGACTCGAGCGCCTGGACGACCTGGCGTAGCTTCGCATCCAGCGGCACCTGCACGGAGGCCTCGGCCAGCGTCCTCGAGCTGCGGATCGTCGAGTTGCGGATCGTCTCGGAGGCGAGCCGCTCGTTCGGGACGACGAGCCGGTCGTTGTCGCGCGTGCGGATCCAGGTGTAGGTGAGGCCGATCTCCTCGACGACGCCCTTCGTGCCCTCCACCTCGACCTCGTCGCCGAGCCGCAGCGGCTGGCTGATCGCGATCAGGATCCCCGCGACGACGTTGCCGATCGTCCGTTGGCTGGCGAACCCGATCACGAGCCCGACGACAGCGGACGACGCGAGCACGCCGCCGGCGAGCGCACGCACCTGCGGGATCACGAGCAGCGCCGACATCACCCCGAGGAAGACGATCGCCGCGAAGAGCGAGCGGCGAAGCACCCGGTAGCGGGTGACGGCTTCGGGCGCGAGGTTGCGGCGCGCGATCCGCCAGTCGACGAGCTTCGCCACGAACGACGCGACGAAGATCATCACGACGGCGATCGCCACGCGCTGCCAGAAGAGGGGCATCAGGTGCTATTCGCCCCAGTCGATCGGTTTCCGGCCTGCAAAGCCCTCTTCGAGCCCGTGCCACGACGTGACCAACTCCTCGCCGACCTGCCAGCAGAGCAGCACCACGGCGCCGGCGCGCTCCGAGGGAAAGTCGAGCAGGCCGAGGTCGAGGTCCTTGACCGTCACTCCCAGCTCGTCGAGCCGCTCGACACAGGCGATCGCCGCCTCCGCGAGGCCGGCCAGCTCCGACTGGGCTGCGCTCAGGTCGCTGGCCGCATAACCGCCGCCGTTGCCGCCGATCGCCGTCACCAGCTCTCGCTGCGTCTGCTCCAGCTCGCGCATGCGGGCGCGCACCGCAACGAGCCGCTCCGCGACGGGGCGCACCTCCTCGAGGGCGGTGTTAGCCTCGGTGGGAGTGAACAGACGATCGGGCACGGCGCCGCCGTATCGTAGGGACGACGACCGGCGCCTCGCGTGGTGGCTCGCCCTGGTCGCCCTGATGGTGGCCCTCGGCTACGGCACGAGGGCGGCGGCGGGGAAGCCCGACCCGCAGGTCCTGTACCACTGGTCGACCGCGGTCGGCGGCCTCGTCCAGGACGGGATCCTGCTCCTCCTCGTGGTCGCGATCGCCGGCTTCAGCGGCCGCCTGCTCGCGCTGCGGCGCCCGCGCTCCTTCGCGACGGCGGCGCTGGTGCTCGGCGGCGCCCTGGTCGCGATCTACGTCTTCGAGATCGTCTACGGGCGGCTCGTCCGCGTCGGGAACGAGCAGGGGCTCACTCCGAGCCACTGGGAGCCGCACCACGCGGTGGCCTACGTCGTCAACGCGATCGTGATCTGCACGTGGGTGCCGTTCGTCGAGGAGCTCACCTACCGCGGCCTCGGCTACTCGCTGCTCGAACGGTTCGGGCGCTGGCCGGCGATCGTGCTGGTCGGCCTGCTCTTCGGGCTCGCGCACGGGCTCATCGAGTCGCTGCCGGTGCTCGTCGCGTTCGGGAGCGCGCTTGCGTGGATCCGCTCGCGCACGGGGAGCATCTACCCCGGAATGCTGCTGCATGCGCTCTTCAACCTGATCGCGCTCGTCGCCGCGGTGACGCTCTAGNNTCGTCTTCGAGGTCGTCGACCTCGACCTCGGCTTCGGCGAAGTCCTCCGCCGAGACCTTGTCGAGGAAGCGCTTGAACTCGTCGACGATCTCTTCCTCGTTGACCTCGTCGCCTTCCATCTCGATCGCGGACTCCTCGATGACGTCGTCTGCGGCAAAGATCGGAGCGTGCGCCCGCACCGCCACCGCGATCGCGTCGGATGAGCGGGCGTCGATCTCCACCTCGTTGCCGTTCTGGGCGACAGTAATGGAAGCGTGGAAGGTGTTCTCGCGCAACTCGGTGACGGTGACGCGCACGACGTCGACGTCGAGCTCGCCGAGAATGTTCACCAGCAGGTCGTGGGTCAACGGCCGCGGTGCGCTCGCGCCCTGCAGCTTCATCAGGATCGCGGCGGCCTCGGGATGGCCGACCCAGATCGGCAGGTAGCGGTTGCCGTCCGCGGTCTTCAGCAACACGATCGGCTGCTTGCCGACGAGGTCGAACGAGACTCCGTAGATCGTCATCTCGACCATTGGTCCTAGATTACCCCCGCCCTATGAGGCAAACGCGGGCGCCGCTATCATCCGCCCGCGCGGGCGATTAGCTCAGCTGGTTAGAGCGCCGCTCTGATAAGGCGGAGGTCCCTGGTTCGAATCCAGGATCGCCCATTCAGCTCCGCGTACCGGCCGCTCAGTGGTGAGCGCTCGTGCGCCGCACGTAGTCCTCGACGGCGTGCAGGAAGCTCTCGTCCTGGGCGAGCTCGGCGAGCGTCACCTTCATCTCGGCGTCCAGCTCGCCGTCGTCGGCGAGCTCACGCAGGAACGGCTGCAGCCGCCCGCTCTGGGACAGCTGCGCCATCCGCAGGAAGAGGGCACGCGTGTCGTCGTCGCGTGAGATCGCCTCGAGCGATTCGATGTCCTGGAGCCAAAGACCGACCATAGAGGTGCAACGGCCGGGGCGAGCGGGGGGTTACGGGAGGGTGCCGAGGCGCTCGAGCGCCTCGGCGAGCTCCTCGAGCTGGACGTCGCCGTCGAGCGGAACGTGGAGGCCGGCCGCGCCGACCTTCGCGTCGAAGCCCGTGAGGAGCCGGAACGCGTCCTTGATCCGTGCCGCCAACGCCGGATCGACGGCCGACACACGGCGCTCCTTCGTGCGGGCGCCGGCCCAGCGGGCGGCGCGCTCGGCGGCGCGCACGGAGAGCCCCTCCTTGACGATCCGCTTCGCCAGCCGGCGGCGGCCGTCCTGGTCGGGCACGGCGAGCACCGCGCGTGCATGCCCTTCGGTCAGCTCATGACGTGCGATCATGCTCAGCACGTCCTCGGGCAGTTCGAGCAGGCGAACCCGGTTCGAGACGGTCGGCTTCGAGCGGCCGACGCGTTCCGCGACCTCGCCCAGCGACAGCCCGAACTCGTCGAGCAGGACGGCGTAGGCGCGGGCCTCTTCGATCGGCGACAGGTCCTCGCGCGCGACGTTCTCGACGAGACCGAGGAGCAGCGTCTCGCGATCGTCCGCCTCGCGCACGACGGCGGGCACCGTTGCGATCCCCGCTTCGCGCGCCGCGCGCCAGCGGCGCTCGCCGGCGATCAGCTCGTAGCCGCCCTCGAGCCGCGGCCGCAGGACGACCGGCTGAATCAGGCCCTGCGCCTTGATCGACTCGGCGAGCCCGCTCACGCCCTCGCTGTCGAAGCGCTTGCGCGGCTGCCTCGGGTTGGGGTGGATCTGATCGACCGCGACGTGTGCCAGTTCGGGCGCGGCGCCGCCGATCAGGACCTCGAACCCGCGGCCCAAACCGCGTCTAGGAACGCTCGACAAGCTCCATCGCCACCTTCCAGTAGGCCTCGGCGCCGGTCGAGCGCCGGTCGTAGTGGGTCACGGGCAGCCCGTGGCTCGGCGCTTCCGCCACACGCACCGAACGCGGCACGACCGCCTTGAAGACGAGCGAGCCGAAGTGCTTGCGCACCTCCGCCTCGACGTCGGCGGAGAGGCGGGTGCGACCGTCGGTCATGGTCAGCAGGACGCCCGCGATCTCGAGCTTCGGATTGAG
>PLDP01000266.1:12304-20195 GCA_003136795.1 Actinomycetota bacterium | reverse complement strand
TAGCGCTCGCCGTCGTCGCGCTGCGACAGCTCGATGTTCGCACCGGCGAGCTCGGGCTTCGACGGGACGAGAAAGAGATTCGGGAACTGCGTCGGCTTTGCGAGCGACGCGAGCGGGACGCCGTCGAGGAGGTCGTAGGTCGACGTGCCGTTGGCGCGCATCCCAAGTCCTGACGTCGCGTTCGCCTGCGGATCGAGGTCGACCACGAGCGCGCGCTCGCCCGCTTCCGCGAGGCACGCGGCGAGGTTGATCGCCGTGGTCGTCTTGCCGACCCCGCCCTTCTGGTTCGCGAACGCGTAGACCTTGCTCACCGGGCCAATCTAGCCGCGAGGTCGGACACTGAAGGACCCGAAAACAGGGCTTTCCGAGCGGCATTTCCCGCTCCGTGCGGAGGCCACACACTAGAGTCGGCCGGTGCGGTTCCCGAGGCCGAGCGAGCTGCCGTGGCAGCGGCCCAGGCGCGAGCTCTTACTGCTCTCGCTCGTCGCGGCCGCCGCACTCTCGGTCGTCTACCCGGTCGGCGCACAGGACGTCTCGCGCATGTGCCTGACGCGCTCGCTCGCGCACGGGCACCTGGCAGCCGACCAGTGCCTCGTCGGCTCGGTCGACCACGCGAGCTACGGTGGCCATCTCTACTCGGATAAGGCGCCGGGCCTGTCCGCGCTCGCCCTGCCAGTCGCCGAGCTCACCGGCCTGCGGGCGCCGGCGGCGTGGCACCACAACGGCGACCTGCGGCTCTGGGCGGCGCGGGTCGCAACGGGCGGGCTCGCGCTCCTGCTCTGCGCGTTTCTGCTCGGCCGGATCGGCGAGGGCCTCGTGCCGGGCACAGGCGGCGCGACACTCGTCGCCTTCGCGCTCGGGACCGAGGTGGCCGCGCTCGCCGTCGACAACTTCGAGCACGTTCCTGCGGCCGCGCTCGCGTTCTCCGCCTTCGTGCTCGCGTGGGGCAGGCGACCGTTAGCGGCCGGCCTCGTCGCCGGCGTCGCGGTGCTCGTCGAGTACGAGGCGGGACTCGTCGCGCTCGTCGTCGGTGCCTACGTCCTGCTCTCCGGCGGCCGCGCGCTCGGCCGCTACGCGCTCGGCGTCGCGCCGGCGGCACTCTTGCTCGGCGCCTACGACAACGCGGCGTTCGGTTCGCCGCTGCATCTCTCCTACCGATACGTGGCGAACCAGTTCGCGGCCCAGCAGGCGTCCGGCTTCTTCGGCATCCACGCACCGACCTCGCATGCGGCTCGCCTCGTCCTCGTAGGTGACCGTGGCCTGCTCTTCGACTCGCCGTTCCTGTTCGCGGCAGCGTGCGGACTCGTCCTGCTCGCCCGAAAGCTCGGCCCGGAGATCGCCGTGTGCGGCGTGATCGCGCTCGCCTTCCTCGCGCTCGACATCGGCTACTTCGATCCCTACGGCGGCGATTCGCCCGGGCCACGGTTCCTCGTGCCGGCCCTGCCGTTCCTGACGCTCGGGCTGCCGGCGGCCTTCCGGCGTTTCCGCGTGCCGACCGCCGCGCTCGTCGCTGCGTCCGTCGTCGCGTCAACCTCGATCGCGTTGACGTGGCCGGCCGCAGTGAACGCGGCGCCTGGCTACCAGCACACGGTGTGGCGTCGCCTCGACGAGCTGGTGCGTCACGGTTCGGCCGCGCCACTTGCGACCTGGGCGCAGCGCAACGTGCTCGACTGGGTCGGCGTGCAGCCGTTCGGCGCGTTCGTGCTCGTCTTCGCCCTCGCGCTCGTCGCCGCTGCGGTCTCGTTCGTCGAGCTGCGGCGGGTTTAGGCGAGCGGGCGCTTCTTCGCGACACCCGCGCGGCGCGGAAAGCCGGGCGGCGTCGGGCCTGTCTTGCGGACGACGACAAAACCGGAGGGCGCGTCCTCGAGCTCGCCGGCGATCCGGCCCGCGACCGCTGCGATCCGCTCGCGATCGGCCGACGGGCCGACCCACAGCACGGCCGCTCCTCCCTCGCGCACGAGCGGCAGGCACCACTCCAGCGCGGTCGGCGGCTGCGCGAGCGCCTTCGCGACGGCGACGCCGGCCCAGTCGGTCTCCTGATCCTCTGCGCGGCCCCAGACCACACGCGCGTTCGCCGGCGCGACACGCTCGAGGAACTCGCACTTGCGTCGCGCGGCCTCCAGCAGCACGACCTCGCGCTCCGGGAACGCGTGCGCGAGTGGAATGCCGGGCGCACCCCCGCCGCTGCCGACGTCCACGATCGTCCCGTCGAAGCGCGCAACGATTTCGGCGCCCGCGAGCGAGTCGTCGAGGAGCGCCCGGCGCGCTTCCACTGGATCGCGGATCGCGGTCAGGCCCGGAGTCGCGACGACCGCCGCGAGCCAAGCATCAAGCCGGGAGGACGACGACGTACCGATTGGGCTCCGTCCCCTCGCTCGCCGTCTGCACGCCGGGGAACTCCTTGAGCCGTTCGTGCACGACCTTCCGCTCGACCGGGCTCATCGGCTCGAGCAGCACGCGCTCGCCCTGGGCCGCGCGCTCCGCGCTGCGCACGGCGATCCCCTCCAGCGTCAACCGGCGGCGGTCGCGATAGCCGGCCGCATCGACGGTCACCGGCTTGTGCGTGCCGGACCGATAGACGGCCGCGTTGGCAACCGCCTGCAACGCGTCGATCGTCTGGCCGTGCTTGCCGATCAGCAGGCCGAGTTCGTCGCCGCTGCACGTGACGAACACCTCGTCGTCGGTCTCCCGCACCTCGACGCGGGCGACGATCCCCATCGCGCCGACGACGCGCTCGACGAGCTCGCGTGCGTGCGTCTCGACCTCGCTCTCGTCCTCGCGCGGAGCAGGCGCAGGCGTGGCCGCATTCGCAACCGCTGTTGCGATCACACGCGCCGGCGCGTATCCAACGCCGAGGAGCCCGCGTTCGCCTTCCGAGACGACCTGGAACTGAACCGACTCCTTGTCGAGCCCCGGCGCCAGCCGCTCGAGGTCGCGGAGCGCCTTCCACTTCGCTTCGCCGGCGGTCTCCCCCGTCGCCTCGACACTGACGTGCGCAGTGCCGTCGTCGCTCACCGCTTCGCTCTGCCCTTCTTCTTGACCCGGCGCGGCTGCGACGGCGGCGGCTTCGGCGCGGCGGCTTCGGCGGCGGTGCCGTTGCCCGTCGCGACGTTCTCCTTCGGCGGGTTGCGCGAGGTGCGCTTCGGGCCCACGGGCAGCGCGCCCGCCGTGCCGGGCTTCGGCACGAGCCTGCGGGTGACGAGGCCCTGGCCGACCGTCCAGAGGTTGGTCGTCATCCAGTAGAGGATGAGGCCGGTCGGGAAGCGCGAGACGACGGTCAGGAAGACGAGCGGCAGGAACATCATGATCCTGCGCTGCGTCTTGTCCATCGTCGCGCCCATGAAGTACGTCGAGGAGATCTGCGACCCCGCATAGATCGCGAGCAGGACGAAGCCCGACCAGTGCGCCGTCGCCTTGTCGGAGATGTTCGGGACGACGTGCAGCCACGAGCCGGTGATGTGCTTCGTGCCGTGCTTGAGCGTGAAGTACAGCGCGATGAAGACAGGGAACTGCGCGAGCAGCGGCAGGCACGAGGCCGCCGGATTGATGTTGTTCTCCTTGTAGAACTTCATCAGCTCTTCGTTCAGCTTTTGGCGGTCGCCCTTGTATTTCTTCTGCAGCGCCTTCATCTCCGGCGCATGCGCCTGGAGCGACTGCATCGAATGGATCTGCCGCACCGTCAGCGGCACGAGCACGATGCGCACGAGGATCGTCAGCGCGACGATCGACCACGCCCACGGCAGGCCGACGCTGGTGTGCAGGAAGTCGAGGATCGACTTCATGACGTTCTCGAGCGGCTGCAGGATCGAGAAGAGCATCAGAGAGCTCACGGGTAGTCGACTCCGCCGTGCGACCAGGGGTTACAGCGCAGGAGCCGCCAGCCCGCCATCGGAACGCCGCGCAGCACGCCGTGCTTGCGGATCGCGAGCACTGCGTACTCGGAGCAGCTCGGGTGGTACTTGCACGTGTTCGCGCGAATGAACGGCGACACCAGCAGCTGGTAGAGACGGATCGGGAGGATCGCGAGCGACCTGGCTGGGGACGTCATGCCGCGGCCTTTCCGAGCACCTCGTCGACACGCGCCTCGAGCCACTCGTGCCCGTTGGCCTCGGCCGCTTCCGGCAGCCCCTGGCGCACCACGAGGACGTAGTCGTTCGTCGGCGGCACCGCCTCCAGCCGGCCGCGGACGATGTCCCGCAGCTGCCGCTTGATCCGGTTCCGCACGACGGCGTTCCCGACGGCCTTCGGCACGGCGAAGCCCAGGCGGGGCGCGCCGATCGACTCGTCGCGCTCGAACCAGTAGAGCGTCAGAAAGCGCGTCGAGACGGAGCGGCCCTGGCGATAGACGGCATCGAAGTCGCGAGAGCGGGAGAGGCGGTTCCGGCGCTGCACCGGCGGCATTACGCCGACAGGCGCTTGCGGCCCTTCGAGCGGCGCCGCTTGAGGATCTGCTGACCGGCACGCGTCGCCATGCGGGCGCGGAAGCCGTGCTTCCGCTTCCGCTTGCGTACATTCGGCTGATAGGTCCGTTTCATCGCGAAAAGAAGAACTGGACCAGCGGGTGCCGGCCGCGGGCGAGTATAGCCGGACCTTTTCGCCCTCCGGTTGTCCACAGGCGTGCGGAGGTGGAAAAGCCGTGGAAAGGGGACATACGGGCCGCCGCCGACGCAGACTTTCCACACCTGTGGAGACTCGCGTGGAGGTGGACGAAATCCCTGCAAATAACTGGAATTGCCGCTTCGGGACGAGTCGAGAAATCCTCATTGAGCCGCCGCGGGGACGCTGCTATGCTCGCCACCCCCAGGGGTCGAACAGAGGAGCGTTGAAGCGGAGTGGAGCGGCAGATCGAGCTGACGGCGGAGGAACTCTGGAACGATGTGTCCGCCCGGCTCCGCGAAGCCCTCAACGACACGACCTACTCGACCTGGTTCGGCGAGGTCGGCGGCGCAGAGCTCGACGACGACACGTTCGCGGTCGCCGTCCCGAACGACTTCACGCGCGAGTGGATCGAGGGCCACTTCCTCGACCTGATCCGCGCCGCAGTCAAGGACGCCGGCGGATCCGATCTGCGCGTGCAGTTGCGCGTCATGGAAGAGCCTCCGGCCCCCGCGCCTGCCGTCCAGTCCGTGCCGAGCGCCGTGCCAAGCGCGGTGCGGCCACTGCCGATCGAGGTGACCGCCGTCCGCACGGACGTCGCGGGGATCAACCCGAAGTACACCTTCGACTCGTTCGTGATCGGGTCGTCCAACCGCTTCGCCCACGCGGCCGCGCTGGCTGTCGCCGAGGCGCCGGCGCAGGCCTACAACCCGCTCTTCATCTACGGGCACACCGGCCTCGGGAAGACGCACCTCTTGCACGCGGTCGCGAACTTCGTCACCGACCACGGTGGCGGGCTCACCTGCCGCTACGTGACCTCGGAAACGTTCATGAACGACTTCATCAACAGCCTCCGCGACAAGCGCATCGAGGGCTTCAAGCAGCGTTACCGCACCTACGACGTGCTCCTGATCGACGACGTGCAGTTCTTCGAGCACAAGGAGCGCATCCAGGAGGAGTTCTTCCACACCTTCAACTCGCTCTATGAGGCCGGCCGCCAGATCGTCATGTCGTCCGACCGGCCGCCCCGCGACATCTCCACGCTCGAGGAGCGGCTGCGGTCACGGTTCGAATGGGGCCTGATCACCGACATCCAGCCGCCCGACCTGGAGACGCGCATCGCGATCCTGCGCAAGAAGGTCAAGAACGACCAGATCGAGATCCGAGAGCCGGAGCTCTTGACGTTCATCGCCTCCCGCGTCTCCACGAACATCCGCGAGCTCGAAGGCGCGCTCACGCGTGTCGTCGCGTTCTCGTCGCTAACGGGCCGGCCGCTCTCGGTCGACCTCGCGCAGGACGTGCTCAAGGACGTCTTCCCACAAGGTGAGAGCGCCCAGATCTCGATCGAGCGGATCCAAGAGCTCGTCTGCGAGCGCTTCAGCGTCACGCTACAGGAGCTGACAGGCGATCGCCGCTCTCAGAACATCGTCTACCCGCGGCAGGTCGCGATGTACCTCTCACGCGAGCTCACCGACTCGTCGCTGCCGAAGATCGGCAAGGAATTCGGCGGCCGCGACCACACCACGGTGATCCACGCGACGTCCAAAATCGCCCGCCTGATCCGCGAGGATAGATCTGTGTACAACCTCGTCCAGGAACTCACAGCTCGCGTCCGGCAAGCGCGTTGACGGAACGCCCTGTGCACGAGCGCGACTTGTCCCCCGTCCGCCCCCACAGTGAAAATGGCTCTCGTAGAGGGATCGAAGCGCTTCTCCCCGGACCCACAGGCCTTATGACTACAACGAGGTTTATTTAAATGATTGACTCAGAAACAGTAGTGGGCACAGGGCTGAGGATTACCGTTGCCAAGGACGAGCTCGCGACAAAGCTCGCCGTCGTCGCACGCGGTGTGTCGACTCGCACGACCGTGCTCGTGCTGGGCGGCATCCAGCTGCGCGCCGAAGGAAGCCAGCTCCATCTCGCAGCGACCGACATGGAAGTCTCGCTGCGCGCAGTCGTCGACGCGCAGGTCTCCAGCGAAGGCACTGTCGTCGTTCCGGGCCGGCTGCTGCTCGACATCGGGCGGTCGCTGTCGAACGGCGAAGTCTCGATCGAGCACCATCCCGACGAAGCCGTCGTTGTGGTCAGCGCCGGTGCTGCGACCTACCGACTGCACACGTACTCGAGCGAGGACTTCCCCCGTCTGCCCGAGGTCGACACCGAGGCACTGCACACGATCGACCGCGACGCACTGGTCGAGACGATCGCGCGGGTCGGCCGGAGCGCGTCGCGTGACGAGAGCCGCCCGGTGCTGACGGGCATCCTCGTGCGCTTCGAGCCAGGGAAGATCGTGATGGCCGCCACGGACTCGTACCGCCTCGCCGTCAAGGAGACACCCGTCACGGGGACACTCCCCGACCTCGAGGCGATCATCCCGGCCCGCGCGCTACAGGAGCTCGCACGCATCGCGACCGGTGCCGCCGAGGTGCAGCTCGGCATGCAGGAGAACCACGTCGTGTTCGGTGCCGACGGAACGTGGCTGACCACGCGCCGCATCGACGGGCAGTTCCCGAACTACCGCCAGCTGTTGCCCGAGCAGTTCGAGTACGAGCTGCCGCTGCCGCGCGAAGAGGTGCTCGAGGTCGTCCGCCGCGTGTCGCTGATGGCGCAGCGCAACTCGCCGCTGCGGCTGCGCTTCGCCGAGGGCGAGCTGACGGTGTCGGCGATCACACAGGACGTCGGTGAGGCGCGCGAGTCGCTGCCGGCGCCGTTCACGGGTGACGCGATGGAGATCGGGTTCAACGCCGAGTTTCTCCGCGACGGGCTCGAGTCCGTCGACTCGGAGACGATCAAGTTCAAGCTGATCAGCCCGCTCCGGCCGGCCGTCCTCGAAGGCGACGCCGACGACTACGTGTACCTGATCATGCCGATCAGGCTGGCGGGGTAAAAGGCAACACCGCCTGGACGTCGCGCGCGTTCAACTTCGCCAGTACCGCTCATACGCGTCGCTCGACCTCGCGCTCGAGCCGGGCATCGTGCTCGTCGTCGGTCGCAACGGTGTCGGCAAGACGAACCTGCTCGAGGCGCTCCACGTCGCGACGCAGGGCTTCTCGCCGCGCACCCGGCAAGACACGCAGCTGATCCGCTTCGGCGAGACGGCAGCCCGCGTCGTCGTCGAGGGAGTGCGCGGCAACGCGCCGCTCGAGCTCGCCGTCACGTTGCGGCAAGGGCAGGCAAAGGAGGCGCGGGTGAACGGCGCGAAGCTGCCGTCTCCCGAGTCGCTGCGCCGCGAAGTCGCAACACTTGTCTTCACGCCCGACCGACTCACCGTGGTCAAAGGCGGCCCCGCCGCGCG
>PLDP01000266.1:0-12297 GCA_003136795.1 Actinomycetota bacterium | reverse complement strand
CGCCCGCGTTCGCAGAGCGCGCGGAGGAGCTCGGCCTGCCCGCGGCGCAGCTCGGATACGACGCCGACCCGCCGACCCGCGAGGCGCTCGAGGGCAGGCTCGCGCGCGATCTCGAGCGCGGTGCGACGGGGCTCGGCCCGCACCTGGACGACGTGCTGATCGCGAGCGGCGACCGCGATCTGCGCCAGTACGGCTCGCAGGGCGAGCAGCGCCTCGCCGTGCTCTCGCTGCTGCTGGCGGAGGCCGAGCTGTTGCCGGCCCGGCCGCTGCTGCTGCTCGACGACGTGCTTTCGGAGCTCGATCCCGGCCGCCGCCAGGTGCTCGCCGAGCGCATAGCGGGCATGGGACAGACGATGATCACTGCGACGCACCGCTCGGCGTTGCCGATGGAGCCCGCGCAGCTCGTGGAGGTCGAAGCTGGATCCGCTCGGTAGACAGATTCGCTCGGAGCTCTCGCGCTTCGGCCCCCAGGCCGGGGTGGCCGAGCTCGTGGAGCGCTGGCCGCAGATCGTCGGCGATGGGATCGCGCGCAACGCGTGGCCGGCACGGATCGCGCGTGACGGCACCGTGCACGTGAACACGGCCGACTCGGTGTGGTCCTTCGAGCTCGGCCACCGCGCCGCGGAGATCGCGGAGAAGCTCGGCGTGCCGAAGGTCCGCTTCGCTCCGGGCCCGCTGCCGGAGCCCGACGCCGAGCCGGTGGAGAACCCGGTCGAGGTGACGCCGGAAGACGACGAGCGCGCCCGCGCGATCGCCTCCACGATCGACGACGAAAAGCTGCGCGAAAGTGTGCAAAAAGCGGTCTCTTTGAGCCTCGCCAGGGGGCGGGGCAACCCACCAATCTGATACACTCCGAAGGCGTCGCAAGACCTCGCAAAACACGCGTTTTGCAGGCATTTCTTCAGTATGGCAAAGACCCAGGCAAAGGCCGGATACTCGGCCAAGGACATCACCGTGCTCGAGGGCCTCGAGCCGGTCCGTTTGCGCCCGGGCATGTACATCGGCTCGACCGGGATCAGCGGCCTCCACCACCTGGTCTACGAGGTCGTCGCCAACTCGGTCGACGAGGCGCTCGCGGGCTACAACGACCTGGTCGCGATCACGATCCATCCCGACAACTCGGTCACGGTCGTCGACCGCGGTCGCGGCATCCCCACCGACCAGGTGGAGGGGACCGGGATGTCCGCACTCGAGGTGGTGCTGACGAAACTGCACGCCGGCGGCAAGTTCGGCGGCGACGGCTACAAGGTCTCCGGCGGNNCTGCACGGCGTCGGCCTTTCCGTCGTCAACGCGCTCTCGGAGTGGCTCGTCGCGACGGTCGACGCTCCTGACGGGAAGACCTATCGCCAGGCGTTCACGCGCGGGGTGCCGGATGGTCCGATGGAAGTGATCGGCGAGGCCAAGGGCACCGGCACCACGATTGCGTACCTTCCGGACCCGGAAGTCTTCGACGAGACGGTGCACGACGCGACGACGCTGCTGTCACGTTTCCGCGAGACGGCGTTCCTGACGCGCGGGCTCAGGGTGACGTTCTCCGATGAGCGNNGACATCGTGCACAAGCACGTCGTCTACTTCTCGAGCGGGACCGACCAGGGCGAGGTCGAGGTCGCGATGCAGTGGAACGCCTCCTACCAGGAGTCCGTGTTCTCGTTTGCCAACAACGTCAACACCCACGAGGGCGGCTCTCACCTCTCGGGCTTCCGCTCGGCGCTCACCTCGACGCTGAACAAGTACGCGCGCGACAAGGGCTTGCTGAAGGAGAAGGAAGACAACCTCGAGGGCGAGGACGTGCGCGAGGGCCTCGCTGCCGTCATCTCGGTCAAGCTCGGTGAGCCGCAGTTCGAAGGCCAGACGAAGACGAAGCTCGGCAACCCGTGGGTGACCGGTCTCGTCTCGACCGCCGTCAACCAGAAGCTCGCCGAGTTCTTCGAGGAGAACCCCACCGACGCACGGCAGATCATCACGAAGGCGGTCGCAGCGCAGCGTGCGCGCCAGGCTGCGCGCAAGGCGCGCGAGCTCACGCGGCGCAAGTCGGCGCTCGAGTCGATGTCGCTGCCCGGGAAGCTGGCCGACTGCTCGATCAAGGATCCGGAGTCGGCGGAGCTCTTCATCGTCGAGGGCGATTCGGCAGGCGGCTCCGCGAAGATGGGTCGCGACCGCACTTATCAGGCGATCCTGCCGCTGCGCGGCAAGATCATCAATTCCGAGAAGAACCGCATCAACAAGGTTCTCTCCAACAACGAGATCCAGGCGATGATCACCGCGATCGGCACGTCGATCGGTGAGGAATTCGACCTCGAGAAGCTCCGTTACCACCGCATCATCGTGATGACGGACGCCGACGTCGACGGCTCGCACATCCGCACGCTCATCCTGACGTTCCTCTATCGCCAGATGCCCGCCTTGATCGATCACGGGTACGTGTACATCGCCGTTCCGCCGCTCTACAAGGTGAAGCTCGGCAACCAGGAGTTCTACTTCGAGAAGGACGCGCAGCTCGAGGAGCTGCTGGCTCGCGAGCGCATTCCGAACATCGAGGTGACCTCGCGCGACGGCGCGCCGGTGAAGCTGACCGAGGCCAAGTGGAGCCGCTTCACAAAGGACCTGCAGCAGTACGAGGGCTACTACGCGCGACTCCGCTCGGACTTCGGCGCGGCCGCGGCGGAGCTGATGATCCTGCACCGGCTCGTCGAGCACGAGATCGAAGGGCCCGACGACTTGCCGCGCGCGATCGGCGAGATCGCAGACAACGGCTACGCGCTGTCGGTTCTGGAGCACGGCGAGGACGAGTTCCGGGTGCGCGTCGTCGAAACCGAGACTTCGGCGGGCCGGAACATCACCGTGCCCGTCGAGCTGCTCGCGTCGCCGATGTATCACGGGCTGCGCGTCGCCTACAAGAAGCTCGTCGAACAGCTCGGCCCGCCCCCGTTCGCGATTCAGGCCGGCAAGGAGACGGAGATCGCCGAGTCGTTCGATCTCCTGCGCGAGCGTGTCCTCGAGGCGGCCAAGCAGGAGATCAAGGTCAACCGCTTCAAGGGCCTCGGCGAGATGAACGCCGAGCAGCTCTGGGAGACGACGATGGACCCGGCCAAGCGCCTCTTGATGCGCGTCGACGTGGAGGACGCCTCCGCCGCCGACCGCGCGTTCTCGATGCTGATGGGCGACCAGGTCGAGCCGCGGCGCTTGTTCATCGAGCAAAACGCAAAGGACGTCAAGTTCCTTGACGTCTAGGAGCGCGCATGTCTGAGGTCGAGACAGGGGCACTGGGGCCGGGCCGCATCGAGTCGCGCGAGCTCGAGCAAGAGATGCGCTCGAGCTTCCTCGGCTACGCGATGCACGTGATCGTCTCGCGCGCGCTCCCGGACGTGCGCGACGGGCTGAAACCCGTACATCGCCGCGTGCTCTATTCGATGTGGACGAACGGCAACCGGCCGGGCCGCCCGTACGTGAAGTGCGCGAACATCGTCGGCTATGTGATGGGCAACCATCACCCGCACGGCGACCAGTCGATCTACGACACGCTCGTTCGGCTCGCACAGCCCTTCTCTCTCCGCTACCCGCTCGTCGATGGGCAAGGGAACTTCGGCTCGATCGACGACGATCCGCCGGCCGCGATGCGCTACACCGAAGCGCGCCTCGCGAAGCTCGCCGAGGAGATGCTCAGCGAGCTCGATTCCGACACGGTCGACTTCGGCCCGAACTACGACGAGTCGAAGCGGGAGCCGCTCGTGCTGCCCGCGCGCTTCCCGAACCTGCTCGTGAACGGCAGCGCCGGCATCGCCGTCGGCATGGCGACCAACATTCCGCCGCACAACCTGACCGAGGTGATCGGCGCGATCGTGACGCTGATCGACAACCCGGGCGCAAGCGTCGAAGACCTGATGAAGCACGTGAAGGGCCCCGATTTTCCGACCGGCGCGATCATCGTCGGGCGCGCGGGCATTCGCGATGCGTATCGCTCAGGCCGCGGCCGCGTCGTCATGCGCGCGCGCGCTCACATCGAAGAGCTGCGCGGCGGCAAGAGCGCGATCATCATCACGGAGCTTCCGTACGGCGTGAAGAAGGGCGGCGAGGGCGGCGTGATCGCGAAGATCGCCGAACTCGTCAACGACAAGGTGCTCACCGAGATCTCCGATCTCCAGGACCACTCCGATCGCACAGGCATGCGCATCCAGGTCGAGCTGAAGCGCGACGCCGTCCCGCAGGTCGCGCTCAACAAGCTCTTCAAGCACACGCCGCTGCAGTCGACGTTTGGCGTCAACACGGTCGCCCTCGTCAACGGCGTGCCGCGAACGCTGTCGTTGCTCGAGGTGCTGACCCACTACCTCGACTTCCAGCGCGAGATCGTCACGCGCCGCTCGAAGCACGAGCTGCGCCAGCTCGAGAAGCGCACGCACATCCTCGAGGGCTACCTGATCGCGCTCGACAACCTCGACGCGGTGATCGCGCTGATCCGCGCGGCCGCCGACACCGAGGCCGCGAAGACCGGATTGATGGCGAAGTTCGAGCTCTCCGAGCTGCAGGCGCTCGCGATCCTCGAGCTGCGGCTGCGCGCCCTGACCGCGCTCGAGCGCAAGGGCGTCGAGGAGGAGTATCGCGACAAGAAGGAGCGCATCGCCGAGCTGCGCCTGCTCCTCTCCGACGAGACGAAGATCGACGGCCTGATCAAGGACGAGCTGCTGGAGCTGCAGGGCATCTACGCGCGCCACGACGACCGCCGCACCGAGATCGTCGCGGCCGAAGAGGAGCTCGAGCTCGAGGACATGATCGCGGAAGAGGACATGGTGATCGCGATCACGCAATCCGGCTACATCAAGCGGCTCCCGGTGACGGCATATCGAGAGCAGCGCCGCGGCGGCATCGGCGTGATGGGGATGGACCTGAAGGACGAGGACTACATCGAGCACCTGTTCGTCGCCTCGACGCACGACTACATCCTGTTCTTCACGAGCGTCGGCAAGGTCTACCGCCTCAAGGTGCACGAGCTGCCGCTCGGCTCGCGCCAGTCGAAGGGCCGCGCGATCGTCAACCTGCTGCCGTTCCGCCAGGGCGAGACGGTGCGTGCCGTGGTCCAGACGCGGAACTTCGAAGAGGCCAAGTACCTCCTGTTCGCGACCAAGAACGGCGTCGTCAAGAAGACGGTGCTCGGCGCGTACAACACAAATCTGAAGGCCGACGGGATCATCGCGATCAAGATGCGCGAAGGCGACGAGCTCATCGGCGTGCGGCACAGCTCCGGCGACGACGATGTCTTGATGGTCTCGCGCCTCGGCCAGGCGATCCGCTTCTCGGAAAAGGACGTGCGCGCGATGGGCCGCGACGCCTCCGGCGTCCAGGGCATGCGCCTGCGCGGCGAGGACGAGGTGATCTCGGTCGCGATCGCGGCCGACGACTCCGACCTGCTCGTCGTGACCGAGAACGGCTACGGCAAGCGCACGCGTGTCTCCGAGTACCCGAAGAAGGGCCGTGGCGGCATGGGCGTGAAGACGGTGCAGCTGACGGCAGCCCGCGGCCACCTCGCCGGCGCCCGCGTCGTGCGCGACGGCTACCAGGTGATGCTGATCTCCACCGGCGGCACCGTGATCAAGATGCCCGTCGAAGACGTCAAGCGGCTCGGCCGCTCCACGCAGGGCGTGATCGTCATGCGGCTGCGCGAGGGCGAGCTCGTCTCGTCGCTCGCACCGGTCGTCGAGTCGGGTGACGATGCTGACGATGCTGACGATGCGCCCGTCGTCGCGCCGAGCGACGACTGAGCCGCCTGGTCCGTCACCCTTCCGTGTGATTTACCTGACTTCTGCTTCCCTTTTTCAACAGGTAGTGGTAGAAGTAGCAACCGAGGGGTTGGGACCACACGGACAAAGGAAGCCCTCTCAAATGGCGTACAGCAAGCAGGTCGACCTGCTCGAGCCGATCGACATGGCGGAGCACCTGGACAAGATCGAGCTCTACCTCGGCCAGGTGTGTGCGATCGCGGGCATCTCGAAGATGCAGCTCGACTACTGGACGAACAAGGCCCAGATCCCCACGAAGGGGAAGAAGCAGCGGATCTACGACATGGACGCCGTCGAGACCGTGATGCTGATCAAACAGGCGAAGGACAAGGGCCTGAACCTCGGCGCGGCGATCGACGCGGCGCGGCGCTTCCGCGAGCAGAAGACCGCGGTCTAAGCGCTGAGCTCTGCCGCCGCGTCTTCGGGCGCGACGGAGTCGATGTACACGCCGGCACCCAGCTCGAGCCCGGCGAGCCTCGTCGTGCGCGGGAACACCTCGAGGTGCCAGTGCGGGCCGTCGTGCAGCCACGCGTTCAGCGGCACGAACTGCTGGCCGCGGATGCGCTGGAGCCGGCGGACGAGCTCGGCGAGCAGCCGCAGCGCGGGTGCGAGCAAGTCGCTGCGCAGGCCGTCGGCCTCGGAGCGCGACGGTGCGATCAAGAGCTCGTAGGGCACCCGGCTCGCAACCGGGCAGCCGGCCGTGACGCCGTCGCGCTCGAGCACCTCGATGAGCGCAGGCAGCCCACGCTCGGCGACCGCGAGCGGCGCCGGCGCCGGCAGCCACGCGAGCTGCGAGTGCGAGTGGGGAAGCGACGAGCCCGCCTCGTGGCCCTCGTTGAGGAGCGGAAAGCAGAAGCCGCCTTCGTCACGGGCGCGGCGCTGCCACGCCTCCGCGACGAGGTCGATCGTCGCGTCGCTCAGCTCGCCGAAGGAGTGCACGTGAGCCGGGCCGTGGATCACGACCTCCTGCCGCTCGAGCGCTGGGTAGAGGTTCGGCACGACGCGGACCTGCCAGCCGGTGGGGCCACCGCCGAGCCGTAGCGTCTCGGGCGGCGTCAGCTCCTCGTTTCCGGCACAGAATGGACACGAGGCGGGGTCGTCACTCGCTGGCTCGTCCGCGCCCGGCCGTGTTGCTCGTGCGGGGGCAATCGCGACCCAGCGACCGGTCATCGCGTCGTGGCGAAGGTCGGCCATCGCCGGAGCCTGTCAGAACGCAGTCGCGAGGGTCAGGGCCCAACTGACCGCATAGGCAACGAGCCAGCCGAAGAGCAAGGCGCGAGGCCAGCCGCCGCGGCGGGCGAGCCACCGGCCGGACGCGATCGCGAACACGATCGACACCGGAGCGAGGAAGAGCAGGTAGTGGACCTTGATCGGGTCACCGCCCTTCTGGGGAAACCGGATCAGCATCGTCACGAATGCGACCCAGGAGACGACGAAGAGCGTCGCAAGAATCGCGAGCGTCTCGTCCGGGCCGCGCACTCTACGACGGAGCACGCGCACGAGCGCCGGAAACCCGAACAGCGCAAGCCCGCCGAGCACGAGTGCGTCACCGCCGAAACCGAGCACGCTCTGGACCGACGCGAGCGTCTTCGCGTGGGGCTTGGCCGGCGCCCACTTGTTGTTGTAGGTCCCATCCCAGTCGCTCCACAGGAACGCGTGGAAGCGGGGGAGCAGTTTGTCCTGGAAGTGGTAGGCGCGCGGGCGCGTGATCAGCTCGGTCGGTAGCGAAACGTAGAACGAGCGCGGCTGGTGGTCGAGCATGTACCCGGCCCGCTTCAGGTTCGACTCCACGGGATTCCCGTAGACGCGGATCTGGTGGTACCACCACGGGCCGGCGACCACCACCATCGCAACCGCAGCCGCGCCGGCGTATCGCAACGCTCGACGGCGGCCGATCAGCAGGACGGCGGCGAGGAGGGCGACCGCGACGATCGGCGCCGACTGCCGGGTGAGTGCGGCCAACCCGAGGACGAGCCCCGCCGCGACCCCGGCCGCGACGGTCAGACCGGTGCGCACGGCACGCAGCACGAGAGCTGTCGCGACGACTGCGAGCAGCGCGAAGGGCGGGTCGGGGTGGAAATACAGGGACGCATCGAAGATCGGCGGCAGCAACACCGCGCCGAGAGCGCCCAGCGGCGCCGCGTACCGCGATCGCGGCCACACTTCGTGCGCGAGCCACGCTGTTGCGGGGACGAGCGCGACCGCGGAGACGAGGTCGATCAGGACGAGCGGCAGCCACGCTTCGTTGTCGACTGCGGTGTTGATGTAGATCCACGCCCAACCCGCGGCGGCGACCCAGGCGCCCATGCCGATCAGCCACCGAGGCGCGAGAGGCGGCGCACGCGCGATCAAGGCGACGCCTGCGACGACGAGCGCGAGCCAGAGCAGCCGGCGGAGCAAACGAGGGAGGCTCTGGAAGATCGGCGACGGCCGCCCCGCGATGATCGGCTTGAACGCCCAGTTCAGAGCGACGCCGAGCGCCGGGATTCCCGGCGGCAGCGAGAACTCGGCGTTCTCCGAAGGCGTCGGGAGGCGGTGGTTGGCGTAGAGGTTGTCGACGTAGCTCCGGAAGGCGACCTCGTCGTCGCCGCCCGAGCTCTTGTATTGCTCGACTCCCGACCAGGCGACGATCGCGAAGCCGGCGGTGACGGCTATGACCACGGCCCAGGCTGTGGGAAGCGCCTTCGTCAAAAGGCCGTCGCGAACGTGAGCGACCAGCTGATTGTGTAGGCAACGAGCCAGGCGTAGAACGCCACGCGCCGCCAGCCGCCCCGCCGCACGAGCGCGTAGCCGGCCGCGAGCCCGAACACAGCCGAGACCGGCGCGATGAAGAGGAGGTACCGCGCCTTGACGGGATCGTTGTCATGTTGAGGGAAGCGGGCCAGCGTGGCGACGAACGCGATCCATGAGATGAGAAAGAGCGAGGTGAGGACCGCGAAGGCGCTGTCCGTCGGCAGACCGGTCTGCCGCCGCGCGACGCGAACGACCGCCGGAATGCCGATCACCGCGACGCCTCCGAGCACGAGGGCATCGCCGCCGAAGCCCAGCACGCTCTGCGTCGAGGCGAAAAACGTGGCGAATCTCTTCGTGTCGCCCCACTGGTGGTAGCCGCCGTACCAGTCGCTCCACAGGTACGCGTGGAACCGCGGCAGCAACGTGCGCATGAACGACGGCTTGTAGGGGTGGGTGACGAGCGCGATTGGGAACGAGATAAACCACGAGAGCGGCTGGTGGTCGATCATGTACCCGGGCCGGTTGAGATTCGACTTGATTGGATTGGAGTAGCGCTCCCACTGCTGGTACCACCAACCTCCAGCGACGAAGAGCATGGCAAGCGCACCCGCGACCAGGAATCGGATTGCCTCGCGGCGGCGGGTGGCCACGACTGCGAGCATCAGCGAGACGGCGATCATCGGCGCAGATTGACGCGCAAGCGCCGCCGCACCGAGGACGAGCCCTGTGGCCGCGCCCGCCCACGCCGTCAGCCCAGTGCGCAGCGCGCGCATGGTCAATGCAGTCGCGATTACGGCGAGGAGCGCGAAAGGTGGATCGGGGTCGAAGTAGAGCGTCGATGCGAAGATCACCGGGAGCAGACACGCCGCCGCCGCAGCGAGAATCGGCGCGCCGCGCCGGTCGAGCCAGACCTCGTGCGCGAGCCAGGCGGACGCCGGCACCAGCGCAACCGCGGTGGAGAAGGAGATGAGCGTCAACGGGATCCAGCTCTCGTTGTTTGCCGCAGCGATGACGTACGTCGCCGCCCACGTTGCAGCGGCGAGCCACATACCGACACCGAATAACCATCGAGGCTGGGGGGGTCGCGCCCGCGCGACGGCAAGCGCCCCCACGAGGACCAGCCCAATCCAGAGGAGCCGGCGCAGCAGTTTGGGCCAGGACTGAAGCGGCGGGGAGTGAGGGTCGTCGTAGTTCGGCGACCCGAACGCGCGCTCCACGACCACGCCGACTGCCGGCACTCCGATCGGAAGCGCGTACTCGTAGTTCTGGTCGCGGCGTGGGATCCGGTCCTGCTTGTCCAGCCATTGGACGTAGTCCACGTAGCTGTACGAATCCTCGCCTCCGTTGCCGTGCCATTGCTCGAGGCCTGACCACGAGATCACTGCGAAGCCGGCCGTGATTGTCAGCACTGCGACCCAGGTCGGGATCGCGTCGGCGACCGCCCTCAACCGCACGTCGTTAGTCGGATTTGTCGCCGAGCGCCGCGAAGGCCTTCAGCATCTCGATCGGCACGGGGAAGGCGATGGTCGTCGACTGCGAGGAGCCGAGCTCGAGCAGCGTCTGCAGGTAGCGGAGCTGCAGCGCGATCGGGTGCTCCTCGATCACGGCGGCGGCGTCTTTCAGCCGCTCGGAGGCCTGGTACTCGCCCTCGGCGTTGATCACCTTCGCGCGGCGTTCGCGCTCGGCTTCGGCCTGGCGCGCCATCGCGCGCTGCATGCCCTGCGGGATCTCCACGTCCTTCACCTCGACGATCGAGACCTTGATGCCCCACGGCGCGGTCTGCTCGTCGATGATCCCTTGCAGGATCGCGTTGATCTTCTCGCGCTCCGACAGCAGTTCGTCGAGCTGGTGCTGCCCGAGCACCGACCGCAGCGTCGTCTGCGCGATCTGCAGTGTCGCGACCATGAAATTCTCGACCTGCACGATCGCGTCCTCCGGCTTGACGATCCGGAAGTAGGCGACCGCGTTGACGCGTGCCGGGACGTTGTCCTTCGTGATCACTTCCTGCGGCGGGATGTTCAGCGTGATCGTGCGCAGGTCGACCCTGACCATGCGGTCGACGACCGGGATCAGGATGAAGAGGCCCGGCCCTTTCGGCGCCGGCAGCAGGCGCCCGAGTCGGAAGACGATGCCGCGCTCGTACTCGCGCGCCACCTTGATCGCGCTCATCGCGAAGAGCAGCACCAGGAAGACGACGACGGCGAGGGCGATGAGGGCGACGGCCATCCCGACAGCCTAGACCTAGACGGGCCGCACGCGCAGCGATAGGCCCTCGAGCGCTTCGACCTGCACCTGCTCGCCCTCGTGGAGGGGGCGGTCCGACTCTGCGTGCCAGAGCTCGCCGCGGACGAACACGAGGCTGCCCGCACGGACGACGCCTTCCATGCCGATGATCTGCTGTGGGCCGACCTGCGGCGGCCGGCGCCGGACGGCGATTGCCTTCGAGATGGCGAAGGCCCAGAAACTGCCGAGCAGCACCGTGACCGTCGCGACGAGCGAAATGGACGTGTGGTACGGCGCAGGCAGGTTGTGGAACAGCGTGATCATCCCGATCGACATCGCAACGAGGCCGGAGAGCGTCAGCGCGCCGTGCGTCGGGACATGCAGGTCGATCACGAGTAGCGCGACGCCGAGCAGGATCAGCGCGAAGCCGGTCCACGAGAGCGGCAGGACCGAGAAGCCGAAGAGCGCGGTGACCATGCAGATGGCGCCGAACGCACCCGGGATCACGACACCCGGATGGAACAGCTCGAAGCCGAGGCCTGCGAGACCTGCGAGGAAGAGCAGCGAGACGATGTTGGGATCGATCAGCGTCGACAGGAAGCGCGTCAGGAATCCCTCGCTGACGTTCACGATCTTCGCGTTCGCGGTGTGCAGCCTGAGGTGACGCGGCGTCGTCACGCGCCCGTCGATCTTCTTCAGCAGCGCGGGCAGCGACGGAGCGATCACGTCGATCACGTTCATCTTCAACGCCTCTTCCGCCGTGAGGTTGGACGCCACGCGCACCGCGGCGTCAGCCCACTTCGCGTTGCGTCCGTGTGAGGCTGCGAGGCCGCGCAGCGACGCGGCTGCGTCATTGATCTCCTTGCGCCGCAGATCGCTGCCGATGTTCGAGCCGGTGCCGCTGATCGGCGTTGACGAGCCGATGTTCGTCTGCGGCGCCATCGCGAGCACGTCCGCGGCCTCGGAGATCCAGACGCCGGCTGAGGCCGCTCGCGCGCCGCCGGGCGCGACGTAGACGATCACCGGGATCTTCAGCGCCAGCTCCTTGGCGACGATCTTGCGCATCGAATCCTCAAGGCCGCCCGGCGTGTCGAGGACGATCACGGCCGCCGCGTAGCCGTGCGACTGGGCCTGCCCGAGCTCGTGGTTCAGCCAGTCTTGCGTCACCGGGTCGACGTCGGCGGTGTAGTGAATCGCGAGGACGCGCGGGGCCGAAGCCGCGCTACCTGCAGCCGCGCCCGCAGGGACAGCGAGGGCGAGAAAGAACACGGCCAGGAGCAGGCGCTTCACCGGTGGAAGGATTGTATGCCGAAGCTCGTCCCCATTCTCGCCGTTGCCGCGGCGCTCGTCTCACCGTCCTTCGCGCGCGCGGGCGACGTCGCGATGCGCGTCCAGGACGTGCCGCTCGGCCCGCGGGCGCTCGCCGCAGCGCCCGTCCCGATGCACTTCAACATGCTCGCAGTGCACTGGATCGGCCCGGGCGCCGTCCTCTACCGCACGCACCGCCTGCACGGCGGCTGGACGAGCTGGGTCGCAGCGGACGCCGACGTCGCTCCCGACGGCGGCAC
>PLDP01000132.1 GCA_003136795.1 Actinomycetota bacterium | reverse complement strand
GTCACCGGCTTCGGCGAGGCGGCGCCGATCGAGCGCTACGACGAGTCCGCGGCGTCCGCGCTCGCCTGGCTCGACGGGGTCGAGCTCGGCGACGACCCGTTCGCGCTCGACGAGATCGCAGCCGGCCTGCCGCCGGGCGAACACGCGGCGCGCGCAGCGGTCGATCACGCGCTCTACGACCTGCAGGGGAAGCTCACCGGACAACCCGTCTACAAGCTGCTCGGCTTGCGCCGCGCCGGCCCACCGACGTCGTGGACGATCTGGCTCGGCGATCCCGACGACATGGCGCGCCGGACCGAGAAGATCGCCGCGCGCGGGTTCAAGCGCCTGAAGCTGAAGCTCGGCGGCCGCGACGGTCTCGACGCGGACCGCGTGCGCGCGGTGCAGGCGGTGACCGACCTGCCGCTGCAATGCGACGTGAACGAAGCCTGGAGCCTCGACGAGGCGCTCGAGTACCTGCCGCAGATGGAGCTGCAGTACTGCGAGCAGCCGCTCGTCGCCGGTGACCCGGACGGGCCCGAGCTGAAACGCCGCTCGCCGGTCCCCATCTACGTCGACGAGGACTGCCACACGCTCGCGGACGTCGCCGCCTGTGCCGAGCGCGCGCACGGGATCAACATCAAGCTCGCGAAGTCGGGCGGCATCCGAGAGGCCGTGCGGATGGTGCACGCGGCGCGCGCGCTCGGGCTGGGCGTGATGCTCGGCTGCATGGTCGAGTCCGGCCTCGGGATCGCGCCCGGCGCGCACATCTCGAGCCTGATGGACCACGTCGACCTCGACGGCAACCTGCTGCTCGCGCACGACCCGTGGCCCGGCGTCGCATTCGTCGACGGCGTGCAGCTTCCCGCCGACGCTCCCGGGATGGGTGTTGCGCCCGCGTAGGCTGCTCATCCTCGCCGAGGGCAGGTCCGGCGACCCGCACTACGGCAAGACCGCCCGCGGCGTGCTGCGCTACCGCCCGCAGGACGTCGTCGCGGTCCTCGACTCCGAGTCGAGCGCCACCGAGCACGAAGGGTTCCCGCTCGTGCGCACGGTCGACGAGGCGCAGCAGTACGAGCCGACCGCGGCGCTCGTCGGAGTCGCCACGCAGGGCGGACGGTTCCCGCCGGCGTGGCGCGAGCTCCTGAAGGACTGCATCCGCGGCGGTCTCGACGTGGAGAACGGGCTGCACGAGTTCATCTCGACCGATCCGGAGCTCGCCGCGCTCGCGCGCGAGCACGGCGTCGAGCTGCGCGACCTGCGCATGGCGCCGCCGGGGCTCAATGTCCCGACAGGCGCGAACCTGACGCACGGCGCGAGGACGATCCTCACGGTTGGCTCCGACTGCGCGATCGGGAAGATGACGGTGTCGCTGGAGCTCGAGCGCGAGGCGCGCAGTCGCGGCTGGCGCAGCGAGTTCGTCCCGACCGGCCAGACGGGGATCGCGATCGCGGGCTGGGGCATCTCCGTCGACGCCGTCGTCGCGGACTTCATCGCCGGCGCGGCGGAGCAGCTCGTGCTCGAAGGCGTCGAGCGTGGGGGCGAGGTGCTCTTCGTCGAGGGGCAGGGCTCGCTCCTGCATCCCGCCTATTCGGGCGTCACGCTCGGGCTGATCCACGGCTCCGCGCCGCACGCCTACGTGCTCTGCCACAAGGCGGGCGAGCGCTACGTCGACGAGAACGAGCTCTTCCCGATGCCGCCGCTCTCCGAGCTCGTCGACCTGCACGAGCGGATGAGCCTGCTCGCGCGGCCCGCGCGGGTGCTGGCGATCGCCCTCAACACGCGCGACCTCGACGAGCCTGCGGCCCGGCAGGCCGTCGCCGAGACCGAGGCCGAGACCGGCCTGCCCGCGGACGATCCCGTGCGGTTCGGAGCAGGAAAACTCGTGGATGCCCTTGAACCTCGATCGAGCTAGGCCGGACACCGGCCTGGGATAGGTCGCCTGGCCCTTGTTCCCCCACCCCCGGCCAGGGCAGGCTTGGCACCGAACCGGGTTCATTCAGGGAGAAAGGGCAACGTGAAAAAGCTATTTGCGGCACTGCTCGCGCTGGCTGCGCTGACGGGCGTCGGCCGTGCGTACGCGGATCCGCTGCGCTACGGCGTGGCAGACGACTGGCCGAAGTTCCACGCCTGCGGCGACGTCTGGTGGCAGAGCGCGAAGGACATCGGCTACCAGGACGTGCGCATGACCGTCCAGTGGGACGAGACGACGCCGACGGTGATCCCCTACCAGGCGAACCTGAAGGCGGCGATCGACTGCGCGAAGCTCAACAACTTCCGGCCGATCCTGGCCGTCTATCCGCTGCATCCGGCTGCGATCGGGTCGAACGCGGCCGCGCAGGCGCAGTTCGCGACGTTCGTCAGCCTGGTCGGCGAGGCGTTCCCCCTCGTGCAGAACATCATCGTCGGCAACGAGCCGAACGTGAACCGCTTCTGGCAGCCGCAGTACTCGGGCGGCAAGGACGCTGCGGCGACCGACTACGAGCACACCCTCGCGCAGTCGTATGACGCGCTGAAGCACGTGACCCCCGACTCGGTCTGGGGCCCGGCCATCTCCTCGCGTGGCAACGACAACGCGAACGCCGCGTCGAACCCGAGCCACTCGCCCGTGTGGTTCATCAAGTACATGGGCGACGCCTACAGGGCGTCGGGCCGGACGACGCCGATCTTCGACGAGTTCAACATGCACCCGTACCCCCCGATTCAGGACACGGACCCGTTCTCGAAGCCGTTCCAGTGGCCGCAGGCGGGCGCCGCGAACCTCGACCGCATCAAGCAGGCGCTCTGGGATGCGTTCAACGGCACCGCCCAGCCGACCCCGGCCGAGCAGCCCGGCGGCAAGACCGCACAGTTCGCGGGCGCAGGCCTGCCGATCGATCTCGACGAGGCCGGCGAGCAGACGGTCGTGACCGGCCACGAGGCCGCGTACAACAGTCCGCCGGAGAACGTGGTCCCGATCCCGGAGCAGCAGCAGTCGGACAATCACGTCCAACTGGCGGAGATCGCCGCCTGCGATCCGGACGTGAAGGCACTGCTCTTTTTCCCGCTGATCGACGACACGAGCCTGTCGGGCGGCTTCCAGTCGGGCAACCTCTTCGCCGACGGCGCCCACAAGCTCTCGTACGCCGGCATGAAGGCGAAGATCGCCTCGGCAGGGGGCCTCTGTCAGGGCGGCGTCGCCGGCATCTCGCAGGCGTGGGTCCACACGACCTCGGTGATCGGCGCTCAGGGCATCTTCGGCGGCCCCGGCACCGCGGTCGGCTCGCAGCCGACGGCGAAGCCCGCGACCACCTCGGGACTCTGGAGTAGCCTGACCGTGAGCGAGGACGCGAACTACACGGCGAGCCTCGTCAAGGTCCCGGGTGGGCGGGTCGGCACGCCGCTGACCGGGGTCGCGAAGGCGTACTTCAAGCCGGGGCTTCATTTCACGAACCTGAAGCTCGCGGCCGGGACGTACCAGTTCCAGATCGTGCTCACCGCGGCGACGAACCCGTCCCGCTCAACGACCCTCACCTCGTCGACGTTCACGGTCGGAACGCCGACGACGATCAAGCCCGTCAAGCCCACGAAGCTCGCCAAGGTCGTCAAGCCCAAGCAGCCCGCCAAGGTTGTCAAGCCGAAGTCGAAGCCGAAGCCGAAGCCGCT
>PLDP01000215.1 GCA_003136795.1 Actinomycetota bacterium | reverse complement strand
GCGCTACTTGAGCGTCTTGAGGTAGGCGACGAGCGCCTGGAGCCGGTCGAGCGGAATGATGCCGCCCCAGTGCGGCATGCTGACGATCGGCGCCTTTCCGATCACGCTACCGCTGCGGATGACCGCCTCGATCTTCGCGTCCGTGTTGAACTGGTGTCGAAAGTCGAGCCCAGAGAGCGGCGGGATCGTCTTGTCCGCCGAAAGTGGGTTCGGAACGCCGCCAAGGCCGTTGGGGCCGTGGCAGTTGATGCACCCATACGAGACGTAGAGCGTTGCACCTTCGACTGCGAGGCCCTGCCCTTGCGGGATCTCCGGCGGCGTCGCGGTCGGAACGGCCGGCAAGCCGGCGCGGATGTACGAGACGAGATCGTTCACCTGCGCGTCGGAGATGACCGCGCCCCAGACGGGCATGTACGGCTGTTTGGGATCGGCCGACTCGCCAAGACCATGGTCGATGATGTGACGGAGTTGAGCCGCGGTCAGCTGGCCGCCGACCTTGGTGAGCGCCGGCACGACGGGCGAAACGCTGCCGCGACCGAGGTCACCGTGGCACTGGGCACAGGCGAACTGCACGAAGAGGTGCGCGCCGGCGGCAACGTGAGGGTCGATCGCGGTCGCCGATTGCTGCGTCGAGACTGCAGCCGCTGAAGCTGTCTGATGCTTCGTGTCGCGCCCGACAAAGAATCCGGCGATCGCGGCGCCGAGTGCGAGGCTGACAGCGAGCAGCATGATCAGCCCCGACACGGCATCGGAAGGCCAATCCCGCTTCGTCACCCGACTCACCCGAGCCGAAGACTAGCCCTCGGCCTCGGGAACGTCCAGCCGCCCTTTGACGTTTACTCCTATGCACACCAAATTTCGGGAGGAGCACCTTGAGCGACCAGAACGTCCGTGAGCTGATCATCGTCGGCGGCGGCCCCGCCGGCTATACCGCAGCGCTGTACGCGGCGCGCGCCGACTTGGAGCCGCTCGTGATCGAGGGCTTCCAGTGGGGCGGCCAGCTGATGATCACGAGCGACGTCGAGAACTACCCCGGCTACGCCGACGGCGTCATGGGGCCCGAGATGATGGCCGACTTCCGCCGCCAGGCCGAGCGCTTCGGCGCGGAGTTCATCACCGACGACGTGACGAAGGTCGACTTCTCGGAGCAGCCCCTGCGCGTCTGGGTCGGCAGCGACGAGTACCAGGCCCGCGCGGTGATCGTCGCGACGGGCGCCAGCGCACGGTGGCTCGGGATCGAGTCCGAAGAGCAGCACAAGGGACGCGGGGTCTCCGCATGCGCGACCTGTGACGCAGCGTTCTTCCGCGAGAAGGACGTGTACGTCGTCGGTGGCGGCGACTCGGCGTTCGAGGAAGCGCTGTTCCTGACGAAGTTCGCGTCGCGCGTGCACCTCGTGCACCGCCGCGACGAGTTCCGCGCGTCGAAGATCATGGTCGACCGCGCCGAGCAGAACGAGAAGCTCGACTTCGTCCTGAGCGCGGTCGTCGAGGAGATCGTCGGCGACGTGAAGGTCGAGGCCCTGCGCCTCCGCTCGACCGCCGACGAACGGACGTGGGAGGTGCCCGCAGACGGTCTCTTCGTCGCGATCGGCCACGACCCGAACACGGCACTCTTCGTCGACCAGCTCGACCACGACGAGAACGGCTACCTGGTCACGAAATCGGGCTCGACCGAGACGAACATTCCCGGCGTCTTCGCCGTGGGCGACGTGCAGGACCACACCTACCGGCAGGCGATCACCGCCGCCGGGACGGGCTGCATGGGCGCGCTCGACGCCGAGCGGTTCCTCGCCACGTTCGAGGGCCATCCCGGCACCGCGCTGGCCGCAAACCGCTAGTCGTCCGGCCGCGTGCGTAGCCTCGGGCTGTGCCCGAGCGCCCGCAATGGCTCGACCTGATCGACCCGACCGCCGTCGAGCTGCACAGCGCGCTGCCGGAGCACGTCCACGCGACTGCGCTGGAGGCGCTGCTCGCCCCGCACGTGCACGAGGACGAACCGAGGCCCAAGATCGACACACACGACGACTACGTGATCGGCATCTTCCTCGTGCCGATCGCAGTCCCGGCCGAGGATCGCCTCTACTACCAGGAGATCGACTTCGTCGCGACGCCCGAGGTGCTCGTCACCGTCTCCAAGACGCCGCCCGGCGAGCAGCCCTTCGACCCGAAGCCGGCGAAAGAAGCCTGCCGCGCGCACGAGGAGGTCGGCATGTTCGTCTACCACCTCGTCGACCACATCGCGGAGAGCTTCCTCAACCTCGTCGACGACCTCGACAACGAGATCGACGATCTCGAGGACATGGTCGCGGGCGAGTCGCCGCCCACCGTCGGCAAGCGCTTGCGCGAGCTGCGCCAGGACGTCCGCGGCATCCGGCGCACGCTCACGCCGACCCGTGACGCGGTGCGCAAGATCGTCGACGACCGGGTCGAGCTCGACGCAGGCGAGCTGTTCCCCCGTGATGTCGAGATCGCGTTCGGCGACGCCTACGACAAGCTGCTGCGCGCGACGGAGGCGCTCGAGTCCTCACGCGACGCACTCGGCGGCGTGCGCGACTACCTGCAGGGCAAGATCGCGAACGATCAGAACGACGTGATGAAGCGCCTGACGCTGATCGCGTCGCTGCTCCTCGTCCCCACGTTCATCGTCGGGCTGTACGGCCAGAACTTCCGCCACATCCCCGAGCTCCATTGGGTGTGGGGCTACTGGTGGTCGTGGGGGTGGATCGTCGCGACGACGATCGGCCAGCTCGTCTTCTTCCGCTGGAAGCGCTGGATCTAGGAGGGATCGAGCTCGACTGCGCGCCGCTCGTCGCCGGCGCGCACCGCGGCCTCGGCCGCTTCGAGCACGTGGAGAGCGAGCGCGCCGCTTGCGCGGTGCGGGCGGCCTGCCCGCAGCGACTCGACGAGCTCCTCGATCCCGAGCCCACGCGTCTCCTGCGCTCCGCGCGAGGCGTACTTCACCGTCTCGACGTCGTCCCGGCCCCGGCGCAGGATCACATCGCCGCCGAACCCATTGGCGTCCGGCAGGACGAGCGAGCCTGTGCTGCCGTAGACGACGAGGCCGCTCAGGTACTGGTCGCGCGCCTCGAAGCTGACTGTCATCGTCGCCAGCCCGCCGCGCTCGAGCCGCAGGACGGTCGCCGCGTGGGTCGGGACGTCGACGGTGATCACCTCGCCGGCACGCGGGCCGGCGCCGAGCGTGCGCTCCGGCGTCGGTGTCTCGGTGAACCCCGCAACCGATGCGATCGGGCCCAGCAGCGAGACGATCGCCGTCAGGTAGTACGGCGCGATGTCGAGCAGGGGCCCGCCGCCGGCGCGGTAGAACATCTCGGCGTTCGGGTGCCAGCCGTCCGGGCCGCCGACGAGCATCGTCGCGGCCGCCCCGAGCGGGCGGCCGATCGCACCCTCTTCGATCAGGCGCCGGCCCGTCTCGTAGGCGCTGCCGAGAAACGTGTCCGGCGCGCAACCGAGCCGCAACCCAAGCTCCTCCGCCTCTACGACGAGCTCCCGGCCCTCGGCTGCCGTCGCCGCGAGCGGCTTCTCCGTGTAGACGTGCTTGCCGCCCGCGAGCGCCGCCCGCACCAGCGCCGCGTGCACCTTGGGCGGCGTCAGGTTGAGCACAAGCTCGATCTCCGGATCGGCGATCAGCGCGTCGATTGTCAGCCCGCGCAATCCGTGCTCGGCCGCGAAGCTCTCGGTGACCGCTGTGTCGAGGTCGGCGCACGCGACGGGCTGCCAGTGCTCGAACGCCGGCGAGTCCTTCACATAGCGCCCCGCGATGATCCCGCAGCCGACGACGCCGACGCGCATCGGCTGCGTCATGCGGGCGCCAGCCGACGCACCGCCTGGAGCGAACGCTCGACCGCCGTGAACGGATCGTCACCGACGTCGTCCTCCTCGACGACGAGCCACTCGGCGCCCGCCTTCAGCGCCGCGGGCAGCACGCGCTCGTAGCCGACGATCCCGTCGCCGACCGGCACGTCGTCGCGGCCCTCGCGGCTTGCGTAGTCCTTGACGTGCACGAGCGGGCAGCGGCCGGCCGTCCGCTCGAGCTCCGCGACCGGATCGGCGCCGGCATGCCACACCCAGCCGAGGTCGAGCTCGAGCCAGAGCAGCTCGGCGGGCAGTTCGCGCAGCAGGTCGAGGAACGTCGCGCCGTCGGCAAGCGGCCGCAGCTCGCTCCAGTGGTTGTGGAAGCCGAGATGAAGTCCGGCGTTCTGCGCGGATCGCGCAACGGCCTCGATCCGTTGCACGAGCGCCGCCGGCTCGTCGAGCGACTCGGGATCGATCCAGCTGAGCGCGATGCGGTCGGCGCCGAGCACCGCGAGCTCTGCCGCGAGCGACGGCAGCTCCTCCTCGAGCGGCTGGAGCGACGCATGCCGGCCGGCAACGGCGAGACCCGCCTCGTCGAGCCAGCTGCGCACCGTTCCCGGCTCCTGGCCGTGCAGCGAGTAGAGCTCGACACCGTCGTAGCCCTGTGCGCCGAGACGGCGCAGGGTGCGTTCAAGGTCCCGCTCGCATTCCTCGCGGACCGTGTAGAGCTGCAGGGCGACGCGCACCACACCGCGACTCTAAACCGCTTAGGGTTGTCCGATCGCGAGACCCGTCACTCTGTTCACCGGCCAGTGGGCCGACCTGCCGCTCGAAGACCTCGCCGGCCGCGTGGCCGGCTGGGGCTACGACGGTCTCGAGCTCGCCTGTTGGGGCGACCACTTCGACGTGCCGGCTGCGCTCTCCGACCCCGGGTACGTGCGGGAACGGCGCGCACTCCTCGATCGCCACGGGCTCGGCTGCTGGGCGCTCGGTGCGCACCTCGTCGGACAGGCGCTCTGCGACCCGATCGACGAGCGGCACCGCGGCATTCTCCCGCCCGAGGTCTGGGGCGACGGCGAGCCCGAGGGCGTCCGCCGCCGCGCGGCCGAGCGGCTGGCCGACACGGCGCGGGCGGCGGCCGCGTTCGGCGTCGACCAGGTCAACGGCTTCACCGGCTCCCCCGTCTGGCATCTCCTCTACTCGTTCCCGCCGAACGACTTCGACGTGATCGAACGCGGCTACGCCGAGGTTGCCGAGCGCATGGGGCCGGTCCTCGACGTCTTCGAGCACGAAGGCGTCCGCTTCGGGCTCGAAGTGCATCCGACCGAGATCGCGTACGACT
>PLDP01000148.1 GCA_003136795.1 Actinomycetota bacterium | reverse complement strand
CGCCGCTCTTCCTCGAGCGAGTTCTCCTCGATCGAGCGGGAGTGCGGGAAGATCCCCTCCTCGACGCCGATCATGAACACCGCGCGGAACTCGAGGCCCTTCGCGTTGTGCAGCGTCATCAGCGTCACCTGCCCGCCCTCTTCCTCGTTGCGCAGCGCATCCTGGTCGGAGTAGAGCGAGATCTCCTGCAGGAAGCCCGACAGCGACGGCTCCTCGGCTGCGGCGTCGTACTCGCGCGCGACGCCGACGAGCTCCTCGAGGTTCTCGATGCGGCCGCTCGCCTCGATCGTCCGCTCCGCCTCGAGCGCCTCGAGGTAGCCGCTGCGGTCGAGCACCGCCTCGACGATCGTCGCGACGTCTGCGTCGCTCGCGGTCGCCATCAGCGTCTCCATGACGCTCTTGAACTGCTTGACGGCCTTGCCGGAAGCCGCCCCGACTCCGGCCTCCTCGTGGTGGCCGAGCGCCTCCCAGAGCGAAATGCCGAGCCCGTCGGCGAACGTGACCAGGCGCGCGATCGACGTGTCGCCGATCCCGCGCCGCGGCCGGTTCGCGATCCGCATCAGCGACACCGCGTCGAACGGATTGTCGATCACCTGCAGGTAGGCGATCGCGTCCTTGATCTCCGCGCGCTCGTAGAAACGCGGGCCACCGATCACCTGGTAGGCGACGCCCTGCCGCACGAGCACGTCTTCCAGCACGCGGCTCTGCGCGTTCGTGCGATAGACGACCGCGATCTCCCGCGCGCTGTAGCCCTCTTCGATCCGCGCCGCGATCTCGGCGGCGACGAAGCGCGCTTCCGAGTGCTCGTCCTCGGTCTCGACGATGCGCACCGGCTCGCCTTCGCCGAGCTCGGACCAGAGGTTCTTCTCCTTGCGCTCGCGGTTGTGCGAGATGACCTGGTTCGCGGCCTGCAGGATCGAGTTCGTCGAGCGGTAGTTCTGCTCGAGCGGGATCACCTTCGTGTTCGGGAAGTCCTTTTCGAAGTCGAGGATGTTGCGGATGTCGGCGCCTCTGAAGCCGTAGACCGATTGGTCCGGGTCCCCTACGGCCATGATGTTTTTGGACACGTCGGCGAGCAACTGCAGCAACACGTACTGCGCGTGGTTCGTGTCCTGGTACTCGTCGACGAGCACGTAGCGAAATGCCTTCGCCCACTTCTCGCGCGCTTCCGGGAAGCGCTGCAGGACGTCGACGGTGAGCATCAGCATGTCGTCGAAGTCGACGGCGTTCGATGCGAAGAGGCGGCGCTGGTACAGGTTGTAGACGTCGGCGACCGTCTGGTCGTAGAAGCTCGCAACGCGCGACGCGTACTCGTCCGGGCCGATCAGCTGGTTCTTCGCGTTCGAGATCTGCGAGTGGATGCCGCGCGGCACGAACCGCTTCGGGTCGCGCTCCAGCTCCTCGAGGCACGCCTTGACGAGGCGCACCTGGTCGGCCTGGTCGTAGATCGTGAAGTTCGAGCGGTAGCCGAGCCGCTCGGCTTCGCTGCGCAACATGCGGCCGCAGGCGGAGTGGAACGTCATGATCCAGATCGCCCGCGCGATCGGGCCGAGCGCCCGCTCGACGCGCTCCTTCATCTCGCCGGCGGCCTTGTTCGTGAAGGTGATCGCGAGGATCTCGTTCGGCTTCACCCCGCAGGTCACGAGCAGGTGCGCGACGCGGTAGGTGAGGACGCGCGTCTTCCCCGAGCCCGCGCCCGCGATCACGAGCAGCGGGCCCTCCGTCGTCAGCACGGCCTCCCGCTGGGCGGGGTTCAGGTCGGCGAGATAGGTCTCGGGCTCGGTGGCTGCCACCCCTCCGAGGTTAGCGATCAGGCAAGCCGGTCGAGCTCGCTCTCCAGCCAGGACCTGGCCTCGTCCAACACGTCCGGATCGGACGATTTGAGCACGACCTCGACCTCCGGCCCGGAGGCGTCGAAGCTCGGATAGGAACCGACCAGGACTGCCGGCCAGCGCTCGGTCGCCTCCGCGAGCGCGGGCGTGATCGTCGACTCGCGCGTGCGGTAGCGGCGCCGCCAGGAACCGATCGGGCGCTCGGCGCGCAGCTCATCGGCATAGCGGTCGAACATCGCCTTCATCTCGCTCGGGAGCCCGGGCAGCACCCANNGAGGCAACGCCGCCCAGCGCGCGGCGTAGTCGGGATTGCGCGTGAAGCGGGCGCGCAGGTCGGCGGCCAGCTCGGGCACCTCTTCCTGAGGCACCTCGAACGCCGCGGCGATCGCCTCGCGCGTGATGTCGTCGGGCGTGCCGCCGAGCCCGCCGGTGACGATCAGATGGTCGACGAGTGGCGCCTCGCGCCGGACGAACCCGACGATGCGGTCGAGCTCGTCCGGGATCGCCGCGCTCAGGACGACCTTGACGCCGAGCTCCTCGAGGCGCCGTGAGAGCCACGACGCGTTCGTGTTCTCGGTGTCACCGGACACGACCTCGTTCCCGATCGTCAGGATTGCGGCGTGCATGCACCGAGTATCCGCGAGATCGACCTCGAACGTGACGCCTCCGACCTGGTCGAGCTGACCCGGCAGACCTCGCCGACGGCCGTGATCAACGTCGCGTCGCTCATCCACCGCCTGCGCACGGTGCCCGAGCGGTCGAAGGCCAAGGCGTGGGTCGCCGAGGTCGACGGCCGGGTCGTCGGACGGGTCGATTGCTTCCTGAGCCTGTTCGAGACGGAGTCCCGCATCGCCCTCGTGCCGGTTGCCGTGCGCGAAGAGCATCGGGGGCGCGGGATCGGCTCCGCGCTCTACGAGATCGGGCTGACGCACGCGCGCTCGATCGGCGCCGAGCAGCTGCTCGTCAGCTTCCACGAGAACGCAGCGGGCGTGGCCTTCGCCAGGAGCCGCGGCTTCGAGCAGGTGCGCGCTGAGACCGAGTCGTCGCTGGACCCGCGCCGCGTGCAGCAGCTGCCGCCCGAGGGCGTCGACCTTCGGCCGCTCACCGCCGCCGACCCGCGCGACGCCTACGACGTCGACATGGAGGCGACGGCCGACATGCCGTCCACCGAGCCGTTCGAGGGGATGGCGTACGAGGAGTGGGAAGGCCACGTGCTCCGGCATCCGCTGTTCACCGCGGCGGGCAGCTTCCTCGCGTTCGTCGACGGTGAGGCGGCCGCGCTGTCACTGCTCACCGCGGATGCCGAGAGCGGGCGCGCGATGAACTGGATGACCGGAACCCGCCGCGCCTACCGGGGCCGCGGGCTCGCGCTGGCGGTCAAGCTCGCGTCGATCCACTGGGCCGCGGCGAACGGCATCACGCGGATGTTCACCTACAACGACGCGACGAACGCACCGATGCTGGCGGTCAACCGGCGGCTCGGCTACGAGCCGCTCGGCCGGCGAGTCGAGCTGCTCAAAGAGGGAACGGCTTCTTCGCAAGCGCAGCCAGCACCTGCGAGGTGACCCACACCGGCGTCGTCACGTACTGCGCCGAGTAGCGATAGCTCCCATCCGCGCGCTTCATGCGTGCGAGATAGGCGAACGCCTTGCGCGGCGGCCGCTGCCCGGCGGCGACGAGGCCCTGGATCGCCCAGGCAGTCGACTGGGCGTCGGAACCGCGGCCGTTCGTGAGCTCGAAGCCGCCGTCCGAGTTCTCGAAGGTGCGCAGGAAGCGGGCCGCACGCGTGACCGGCGTTCCGTGGACACCTGCGACGCGCAGGGCCTCGAGCGCCGCCGCCGTGTCGTTCGAGTCGGGCTGGCCGTGCGTGAACCACGCGAACCCGCCGCTGGATGCCTGCTGCGCGAGCATGAACCTGGTCGTCGCACGGGTCGAGTGGCCGAGCGCGAGCACGCCCCAGTAGGTCGAGTTGAGTGTCTCGCCGATCTGCCCGCTCGTCTGAATCCGCAGTCGAGCGAGCAGCGCCTGGTTGCGGTCTCCCAGCGCTTGCTCGGCGAGCGCCACGATCGCGACGTCGTTCGAGGTCTGCAGCGACGCCTCTTGCGACTCGAGGTACGCCAGCGAGCCCGGCGATTCGGCGCCCGCGGCGCGCAGCCCGAGCACCGCCCACGAGCTCAGCAGCGCATCGGCGGTGCCGCCCGGTTCGGCGTAGGCGCCTCCCGCCGCGTGCCCCTGGACGAACGACACCGGCGTCGCGGCGAGCGCGACCGCGGCGACGACCGCGGCTAGGCCCACACGACCACCGTCCGCAGGCGCCCGCCGTAGCGGTCGAGCATCCGCCGCAGCTCCGGCCCGGCGGCCAGGGAGAGCACGACGTTGCCGGCGGCATGCGACGCGTCGAACCACAGGCCGCGTCCGACGACCGCGGCGAGCGAGGGCAGCGTGTGCGGCGCGAACCCGTACCAGAGCCACACGTCCATGCTCGCGCTGAACGCGAAGCCGAGCACGGCGCTGACCGCGGCGAGCGCCCAGCGGTTGCGCAGCGCCGGGCCGAGCAGCGCGCCGGCGGCGCCGCACGCGCCCCAGCCGAGCATCTGCTGCGGCGTCCAGATCCCCTGACCGAGGAACAGGTTCGAGACGAACGCCGCGAGCGCGCCCGTCGCGACGCCTGCGCGCAACCCGAGCGAAGCACCTGCGACGATCGCAATCACCGTCACCGGCTGCACGCCCGGCACGGCTGCGAACAACACCCGGCCCGCCGCGGCCGCCGCGGCGAGCGTCGCGACGACCGCGAGCTCGCGCGTCGAGTCGGTCCCCGCCTCGAACCAGGCGACGCCGGCAACGACGAGCGCGATCGCACCGAGCGCGGTCGCGAGCGCGCCGTCGTGCACGACGAGGGCTGCCAGCAGGAGCCCGAGCGAAACGACGATCAGCCTACGCACGCACACCCTCCCGTACGCCGAGCTCGACGACGCGATCGGCGACCTCGGCCGCCCACGGCAGGTCGTGCGTGACGACGAGCGTGCCGCGCGCCGCCGCCTCGGCGCGCAGAAGCCGTGCGAGCTCGACCTTGCGCTCCGGGTCGACGCCGCGCGTCGGCTCGTCGAGCACGAGGAAGTCGGGATCCGTGACGAGCACGGCGGCGAGCGCCAGCCGTTCGCGCTCGCCCGCCGAGAGGTCGCGCGGATGCCGATCGGCGTGGTCGGCCAGACCAAGCTTCGCGAGCGCTGCGCGGGCGCGCTCCTCGTCGGCGCCGAGTGCGACCTCGTCGACGACGCGCTCTGTGACGAGGTGACGGCCGGGGTCCTGCGCGAGATACGCGGCGCGCTGCCGCGTCGCCTCGCCGTGCTCCGGCTCGAGCAGGCCGGCGGCGACCTGCGCGAGCGTCGTCTTGCCGACGCCGTTCGGCCCNNGGCGCGTGCGGCAGGTAGAGCGGGCGATGTTGCGCGAGCCACTCCAGCGCCTGCTCGCGCGGCGCGTCCAACACGATTGCGCCGCCGTCCATGAAGACGACGCGGTCGCACCGCGCGAGCGGCCGCGCAGGGCGCTGCTCCGAGACGAGCACCGCGCACGGCAGATGCTCGATCAGGTCGAAGAACGACTCCGCCGCTTCGGGATCGAGCTGCGACGTCGGCTCGTCGAGCAACAAGAGCCGCGGGTGCAACGCGAGCGCGGACGCGAGCGACACGCGCTGCAGCTCGCCCCCCGACAGCTCCGAGGTCAAGCGTCCCCCGAGCTGCTCGGCGCCGACGAGCGCGAGCGCCTCGTCGACCCGCGACCAGATCTCGCCCGAGGCCACGCCCGTGTTCTCGAGCCCGAACGCGACCTCGTTCAGCACCTTGGCCATCACGATCTGGTCCTCCGGGTCCTGGAACACGGACGCGACGGTCCCAGCGAGCTCTGTCGGGCGCACCTCGCGCGTGTCGATCCCGCCGACGACGACGCTCCCCGAGAAGACACCGCCGTGGAAGTGCGGCACGAGCCCCGCGAGCGCACGAAGCAGCGTCGACTTCCCCGATCCCGACGGGCCGAGCAGCGCAACGTGCTCGCCCTCTTCGATCTGCAGCGACACGCCGTCGAGCACCGGCGCGCCCGCGGTGTAGGCGAAGCCCAAGTCGTCGACGACCGCTAGAGCCATAGCGCCGCCACGGCGATCACGACGACCGATCCCAGGAGGGCGAGCCGGTCGAGACTCGTCCACGGCGCGCGCGGAGCGCGCGTGCGGCCCGCGCGACCGTAGCCGCGAGCCTCCATCGCTTCGGCGAGGTTGAGGCCCCGCTCGAGCGAACCGGCCAGGAGCGGCGAGAGCTGCCGCACGGGCCCGAGCTCGACACCGCGGCCGCGGAGCGCGACGCGAAGGTCGCGCGCGTCGCGCTCGAGCAGCGGCACGAGCCGGGTCGCGAGCGCAACGGCGAGCGTCGAGCGCCGCGCCCAGCCGGCCGCTGCGAGCAGCCGGTCGTGGTCGAGAAGGAGTGCATACACGGCGAAGGCGAGGCCCACGGCAACGAGCCGCAGTCCCTGGAAGAGCCCGTTCGAAAGCTCCTCCGTCGTCACGTCGAGCCGGCCGAGGACAGGGATCGTCGGGCCCACCCAGAGCTCGTGGGTCCCGATCACCTCGACGAACGGTGTGAGCACGAACACGGACAGCCCGGTCGTCAGCGTGCCGATGAGGTACGGCCAGCGCCGNNAACCTCAACGCGTGCGGGTCGCGCGCGAGCCGCTCGGCGACCGCGGTGCCGAGCTCGAGCAACGCGCCGCTGCGGAACCGCTTGATGCGGGCGGTCTGCGGCGGCAGCTTGCCGCCGATCACGATGAAGTTGCGCGGCGGCGTCACGGCGTTCACCACTCCGTGCACCTGCGCCGCGATCTGCGCCGCAAGCTTGTGGTTGGCGCTGACGACGCTCGTCTTCCCCGGGAAACCGTGGATGAACGGCTCGGGGTAGGCGCCGAGCACGACGGGCACGCTCATCGACGCGCCACTCCAACGGCGGTAGTCCCACCAGAGCACATCGCCGGAATGCAGCGTCACCTCGGTGGCGCTGCGGTCGCCCTCGACGCCGTTGATAAAGAAGAACCAGTCGCGCTGGTTCGTCAGCGATCCGGAGATGCCGTTGATCGACTGCAGGAAGCGACCGCCGTAGCGTGTCGTCACCTTCAGCTTGCGCTCGACGGCCTGGATGCCGTCGAGCCCCGCCGGCACGCTGCCGGCGAAGATCACCTGCGCGCCGCGGTCGCGGGTCACCCACAGCGTCGCGGTGCCCTGCTCGTGCCCGCCCCCGCCGCAACCGGCGAGGACGAGCGCGAGCAGGAGGACGAGCGTTGTTCTCACTTCACCGCGTTCGAGCGGACGGCGCCGGTCGCCGTCGCGCGGACGAGCACGCCGGGATGCGGCCCCGGACACAGCGGAGTCGAGGTCGCCCCGGCAACCGTCTTCTTCGAGCCGACGTGCCAGACGAGGCCGCTCACCGACGCCGCCTTGCCGTTGTCGTCGAATGCGCTCGCCGTGTAGCAACCCTTCGTGGTCGCCTTCACCTCGAGCGTCGGCGGCCCTCCGGTCGGGCCGAACGTCGCGTAGTACCAGAGCACGTGATCGCCGTCCTTCAACTGCACCTGGTCGGCGCCGACCGGCGGCGAGACGTCGTTCACCTTGAACACCCAGCCGCTGTCGGCCGTGCCGCCGTAGAGGCCGACCTGGTCGACGTAGTTGCCGAAGCTCGACACCGTGACGTGGTAGTAGAGCTCTCCGATCAGGGACGCCTGCTGGAGCGCGTCGAGCGCAGTGGCCGCCGTGACGGTGACCTCGGTCGGTGCGAAGAGCGTGCGCGTCTTGCCTTCGACACGGACGTGGACGGTCGCTGCGAGAGCGGTCGCCGGGAGCACCAACGAGAGGGCGAGAAGCACAAGTAGCCGTTTGGCCACGATTCCTCCTTCCGCGAGGGGATCGGTATGGAGGGCGACCGGCAGGTCTTCTGACTCGAGGCTCCCCCTCCGCCGCCTTCCCAAGCTCGCGCTCAGTGACGTCGTGACGGAGGGCAACTCCCCTTACAGCGGCGGGACCGTCCCGGACTTGCACCGGGTTCCCTCACCGTTCGCCCGTTTCGCCAGCGAATATAGCCGTCGTGGCTTCCCGGTGGCTTCCGGTGCTTCTCTGGGCGGGCGTGATCTTCGCGGTCTCGTCGATCCCCTCGCTCAACTCCGGGCTCGGCACCTGGGATTACGTCCTGCGCAAGTGCGCGCACATGACGGAGTACGGGATCCTCGCCGTCCTGCTCGTGCGCGCGATCGGGTCGTACGCCTGGGCGTTCGCGCTCGCAGTCGCCTACGCCGGCACGGATGAGTTCCACCAGACGTTCGTCCGGGGGCGGCACGGGTCGCCCGTCGACGTCGGGATCGACGCCGTGGGCGCGCTGATCGGCCTCACGCTCTGGCGCTCTAAGCTACGGGCATGGAGCACGGCGAGGTAACAGACCGCCAGCTCGAGGCGCTGCTCGGCCGGCTCGACCGGGTCGTCGAAGAGCTCGCCCGCCTGAACGCGCGCGAAGAGCGGCGCGAGGAGCTGACGGTGATCGCGCATGAGCTGCGCAACCTGAACGAGTCGCTGCAGGCGATCGCCTACGCCGCGCTCGGCACGCAGGGGCCGCAGGTGCGGCGCCGCCGCGCCGGTTGAATTCGAACCTGGTTTCGGCGCAGCCGAACCAGGTTCGTGTCTTCGACCTCACGCCTCAGACGTGAACCTGGTTCCGCCTGCGGCGGCAACCAGGTTCAGGGGAGGTGATACAGGTCGAGCACGCCGGTCGTCGCGTGGTCGTTCGCGTTGCCCTCCGGCATTGCGACCCGGCCGTCGGCGACGATCGGGCTCTGCCAGTGGACGCTCCCGGAGGGCAGGTTCGCCACCTCCTTGCCGCTCGACGGCACGTAGACGTGGATCGAGCCGCTGCCGGCGACGTAGAGGAGGTTGCCGGCGATCACCGGCGACGTGCCGCCGTTCGAGTTCGACCAGACCGCATGCAGCCGGCCGCCGCGGAGCA
>PLDP01000060.1 GCA_003136795.1 Actinomycetota bacterium | reverse complement strand
ATGATCGGCGGCGGAGACGACGAGTTCGGCGGCGACTACCCGTCGTCGAACGGCGGTTCCTAGCCGCGGCCGAGATCGGTCGTCGGCGCAGGCACCGTCGGGACGAGCGTTTGCATCAGCGCTGACGCCTTCAGGGGCGTGAGCGCGCGCTCGAGCGACGCCGGATCGAGCCCGTCGGCCGTCGAGATGTCGCTCATGCCGAGGAGGATCGCGCCGGGTTCGGGCGCAGCGGGCCCGCCGGGAACCGCCGGCGCCCAGCCTGGGGCGACCGGGAACGGCAGGTCCTTCTGGTGCTTCCACGCGTCGAGGTACGGCGTCGGGTCGACGGCGCCGTCGTAGCCGAGGTAGAGCAGCGACACCGGATGCACCTCGAAGTGCAGGTGGTAGGGCGTGCCTTCGGCGTCGCCCGTGTCGCCCATGAAGCCGACGACCTGGCCGGCCTTCACGTGCGCGCCGTTCGTCGCCGCCGTCGAGAACGCGGAGAGGTGCGCGTAATAGAACTGGTTCCCCTGCTCGTCGAGGATCCAGAGGCGGTTGCCGCCGATCTTGTTCCAGCCGACCGAGAAGACGGTCCCGTCGGTNNCCGAACGTGTCGATGTACGACGACGGGCCGTACACCGGGAAGACGTAGCCGCCGGCGGTGAGCTTCGGATGCAGCTTCAGCGGGATCGACAGGGCTGCGGAGACGCCCGCCTGCCTGGGCCACAGCCGCGGCGCATCGCCTGCGGCCGGATCTTCGACGGTCGCCGGCACCGTCTCGGTGGTCTGCGTGGTGTCGGTCGGCGCCGCCGGGGGCGCCGCCGGGGGCGCCGTCTGCGCCGCAGCCTCGGCGTAGCCGATCTGAATCTCGCTGGAGGCCGGCAGGCCGCCGTGGTCGGCGGTCAGGCGCACGTCGAGCTCGGTGACGAAGCCGCGGTAGCCGCGCGCGCCGGCGGGCGCGCTGCGGTCGGTTCCCTCCAGGCCGATCGTCAGCTGGCCCCAGTCGCCGAGCGCGACCTTCGACACGCCGGCGGCGACGGGCTGGCCACCGACCTTCAGGTTCGCGACGCCACTCCCGCTCGCGTTGCCGCCGGCGCCCGAATAGCCGGTGCCCGCCGAGGCGCGCGCGGTGACCGCGTCCGCGGTGATCTCACCCTCGAAGAGCGAGAGCGCAGTGACCGCGCTCTGAGCCTCCGCGGACGCGTTCGTCTCGACCGCCGTGGTCGCGCTCGCAGTCGTCGACTGCGCCGCGACGATCGAGCCGTCGGAGGGATACGAGAACGCGCCGGCCGCCGAGGGCGCCGCGTTCGGCGGCGAGACGATCACCGCCGTGGTGACCGCGCTCGCGGCCGGCGGCGAGATCTTGATCGCCCAGGCGGCCGCAGCCGCGCTCGGGGCGCGCGCAGGTCCCTCGGCGCCGGCCGACCCGAAGGTGAGCAGCGCGAGGGGCAGAAGCAGTGCGAGGAGGCGGCGCACCGCTCCTGATTCTGCCAGGCCAGAAGGTCAGCCGAGCTGCTTGCGCGCGAACTCGCGGAAGCGCTCGCGGGCCTCGTCGTCCGGGCCGGCCGGCTCCTCGTCGTCGTAGCGCGGATCGGCAGCGACTTCTTCGGCTACGGCGCGGAGCTCGCGCACGACGGCTTCCTTGTGACGGGGATCACGGAGGAGCGCCTCGATCCACGTCTCGGTCCCGTCGTAGGCGGGCACGTCGTTCTCGACGAGCAGCGTGCCGAGCAGCACGCCGACACGGATGTAGGCGAACGTGCGGAAGGCAAGGATCTTGTGCGGGCTCGCGACGAGCTCGTCGATCTCGGGATGCTCCGCCTGCAGCTGCGCCACGATCGAGCCGATCGGCTCGTCGACGAGCGGGATCCAGATGTCGTCGTGCTCGGTCATGGTCTCGAAGTGTTCACGATTGCCGTCGCGACCGCCAGACGATGTGGGCGGAGGTGATCAGAAGAAGAACGCCGAAGAGCCTCCGGAGGGTGCTGTCGGAGAGCGACTCGGCAACGACCACGCCACCCTGGACGCCGACGATCGAGGCGACGCCGATCACCGCGGCGGCGCGGACGTCGAGGTTGCCGTAGCCTCGCTGCCGCCACGTTCCCACGATCGCCGTCGGGAGGATCGCGAGCAGCGACGAGGCCTCCGCGTGCAATTGGGTCAGCCCGAGCACGAGCGCGAGCGTCGGCACGAAGATGATGCCGCCGCCGACGCCGAAGAGGCCCGCGAGGACGCCGCCGGCCGCGCCGATCGCGACGACGAGCGCGATCGTCATACGAGCAGCCGCACTCCGACGGCGGCGAGCACCAAGGCGAACCCGTACGTGAGCCGCTGCACGGGGATCCGCTGCTGCAGCGTCGTCCCGAGCAGGACCCCGAACATCGCCGGGAGGCCGACGAGTGCCGCGGCTCCCGGCTTGACGTCGCCGTGGAAGCCGTACGTGATCGCGCCCGCGACGGACGAAACGAGGATCGCGGCGAGCGAGGTCGCCGCAGCGCGGCGCTGGTCGAAGGCAAGCAGCAGCGCGAGCAGCGGCACGATCACGATCCCGCCGCCGACGCCGAAGATCGCGCCGAAGAAGCCTGCGACGAGCCCGATCGCAACCAGCTTCGACACGTTTCGTACTCTACGCGGGGTGGATGCGCTCGCCCTGATCGCTGCCGAGCCCGGACGGGCGGCGCTCTTCCTCGACGTCGACGGGGTGCTCGCTCCGATCGTGCCGCGGCCCGAGGACTCCTCGGTGCCGGCCGGGACCCGCCACGAGCTCGCGCGGCTGGCGCAGCGCTACGCCCTCGTCGCGTGCGTGACCGGCCGGACCGGCGATGTGGCGCGCGCGATCGTCGGCGTCGACGGCCTGCGCTACATCGGCCAGCACGGCCTCGAGCTCGACCCGGCTGCGGCGGCCTGGGCCGACCGCGTGCACGCCTTCGCGCGCGCGTGGCCGTGGCCGTGGCAGGAGTGCAAGCCGCTGACCGCGGCCTACCACTACCGGCTCGCCCCCGACGAGGCCACGGCGCGCGTCGAGCTGGAGGCGGTCGCGACGGCCGCGCTCGCCGAGGGGCTACATACGCGTTGGGGGCGCATGGTGCTCGAGGTGCTGCCGCCCGTGGAGGCGACGAAAGGCACCGCCGTCCGGCACCTGCTCGACGAGAGCGGCCTGCGCCGCGCTCTCTACGCCGGCGACGACACGACCGACCTCGACGGCTTCGCAGCGCTCGACGGGCTCGATGCGGCTGTGCGCGTCGCGGTCGTCTCGGCCGAAGGCCCGTCGGAGCTCGGCGAGCGCGCAGACCTGATCCTCGGCTCGACCGACGCGTTCGTCGAGCTGCTGCGCCAGCTCTAGAAGCCGAGGCGTTCGCG
>PLDP01000200.1 GCA_003136795.1 Actinomycetota bacterium | reverse complement strand
CTCTCGCGCGGTCGCGACCCGGTCTGGGAGTCGCACGAGGACGACGAGCGCGAGGTGATCGAGACGAACGTGCTCGGACTGATGCGCATGACGCGTCTCTGCGTGCCGCACCTGATCGCGGACGGCGGCGGCCACATCGTCAACCTCGGTTCCGTTGCCGGCATCTGGGCCTATCCGAACGGCTCGTCGTACGTCGCCTCGAAGTTCGCCGTGCACGGCTACACGCGCGCGCTGCGCGACGACCTCCAGGGCAAGCCCGTGCGGATCACCAACGTCGCTCCTGGGCTCGTCGAGACGAACTTCTCGAAGGTTCGCTACAAGGGCGACGAAGAGAAAGCTTCGGCCGTCTATTCGAATGTCGCGCTGGGCGGCCCGCTGCATGCGGAAGACGTCGCCGACTGCATCATGTTCGCGCTCACGCGCCCGCCTCACGTGAACATCGACGAGATCGTCGTGCTCGCCCTCGCGCAGGTCTCCGGCGCGAACGTCGTCCGCGACTGAACCTGATTCGGCGCAGCCGAACCAGGTTCACGAGTTTCGAGCTGGATTGGCCTTCCGAGGAACTCGTCTAGACCTGTTTGTCCCAGTAGCGCTTGAGCCCGTGCCAGGACTGCCAGAACGGCGCGACCTGGTTGTAGAGGTCGGCGTCCGCACCGGCGTCCGCTTGCGCCGCTGCGACGAAGTCGTCCTGCTCCATCCCGTCGCGCACGCGCGCGGCCCAGCGGTCGAGCTCGCTGTCGAGCCGGTCGAGGTGCGCGTCCACGTCCTCGTGCACGCCGAAATGGATCAGCGCGAGGCGCTCCGGCTTGCGTGCCCTGATCGCGTCCACCGTCGCGTGCCACGTCTCGACGTCGAGATCCGGCGGCGGTGACACCGGCACGATGTAGGTCGCGCCCGGCATGCGCACGCCTGCCGCGTCGCCTGCGAGGAGCGTCCCGTCGCGGAAGTAGCTGATGTGGTGGGAAGCGTGGCCCTGGGTCGGAAACGACTCCCAGCCGAGCACGTCGCCGTCGGCGATGCGCACGTTTGCCTCGGGCACCGGCGCGAGCTCGCCCCAGAGCTGGTCGAAGGTGTCTCCGTAGAGCCGCCGCGCCGAGCGCTCGAGCCGCGACGGGTCGACGAGGTGCGGTGCGCCGATCGCAGAGACCCAGATCGTGAGCTTCGGGTGCTTGCGGGCAAGCGCACCAGCCGCGCCGGCGTGGTCGAGGTGGATGTGCGAGAGGAGCAAGTGCCGGATGTCGGTGAGCTCGAGCCCCTGCTCCGCGAGCCCCGCCTCGAGCGCCGGCAACGTGGAGGACGGGCCGCAGTCGAAGAGCGCCGGGCCGTCGCTCGTGTCGACGAGGTACACACCCACTGCATGGGCGCGTCCGCCGAAGTTCAGGTCGAGGAGTCGCAACGAAGCCATGACGGCATCTTTGCAGTCGCCTCCTTACCTTTTGAGCGGTGCCGACCTTNNGACGCGTGCGTCATGCGGGCCGGGTGCTCGATCAGGCTCTCCACGCCGCCGAGCGACTCCGCGAGCTGGAAGATGCTCGTGCGTGCGACGAAGTCGACTGCCTCGGCCTCGGACTCCATCAGGAACGACACCATGCCGCCGAAGTCGCGCATCTGTGCGAGCGCGATCTCGTGGCCCGGATGGTTCGGCAGCCCGGGGTAGAGGACGCGCTCGACACCCGGGTGCCCGTCGAGGAACTCGGCGACCTGGCGCGCGTTCTCCGAGTGCTGGCGCATGCGCACCGCAAGCGTCTTGATCCCGCGCAGGACGAGCCACGAGTCGAACGGGCCGGGCACGGCGCCGAGCGACTTCTGCAGGAAATAGAGGCGCTCTGCGAGCGCGTCGTCCGAGGTCGCTATGAAGCCGCCGATCGTGTCGCTGTGACCGCCGAGGTACTTGGTCGTCGAATGGACGACCGCGTCGGCGCCAAGCTCGAGCGGCTGCTGGAGGTACGGCGTGGCGAAGGTGTTGTCGACGACGAGCAGCGCGCCGACCGCATGCGCCGCGTCGGCCGCCTTGCGGATGTCGACGATGTTCAGCAGCGGGTTCGACGGGGTCTCGACCCACACGAGCTTCACCTCTTCGTCCAGATGAGACGCGAGGTTGTCGTTGAACTCGCCCGCGGGCACGTAGGTGAAGCGGTAGCCCTTCGGCTCGTAGACCTGCGAGGTCATCCGGTAGACGCCGCCGTAGACGTCGGCGATGAGGACGACGCGCTCGCTCGGATGCACGAGGTGCATCAGCGTGGTCGTCGCGCCGAGACCCGAGCTGAACGCGATGCCGTGCTTCGCGTTCTCGAGGCTCGCAAGCGCGATCTGCAGCGCCGTGCGTGTGGGGTTGGCGACGCGGGCGTAGTCGTAGCCCTTGTGCACGCCGACCGCCTCCTGCACGAACGTGGAGGTCTGGTAGATCGGCGTGATGATCGCGCCGGTCGCCGGGTCGGGCTCCTGCCCGGCGTGGATGGCGCGCGTCTCGAAGTCCATGAGGGGATGCTAGAGGCTCGCGCCCAGGAAGCGGGCGAGGCTCTTCAGAGGAGCTGTCAGCGACGCGGGGCGCACGCCCTCTTCCCACCAGACTCCCTGGACGTGCAGCTTGCCGGCCTTCCGGTCGTGCACGGGCTCGATGCGGCCGATCACGCGGTCGCCGCGCAGGATCGGGAGCACGTAGTAGCCGTACTCGCGCTTCGCCTTCGGCACGTACATCTCGAGCCGGTAGTAGAAGCCCCAGAGCGCCTCCGCCCGGTCGCGATCGTGGACGAGGCGGTCGAACGGCGACAGAAACGTGACGCGGCTCGCGACGCGGCCCGGGTCCTCCGCCTCGGGATGCGCGACGAGTCGGCCCCGCTCGAGCTTGACGCCGAGCGAGCGGAAGCGGTTCTCGTCGAGGATCCGCTTCGCCTCGGCCCAGCGGATCGTCTGTGTCTCGGGGTACCAGCGCTCCGCGAGGTCCCAGAGGCGCTGCCGGCCGCGCCGGCCGACGACGGCGACCTCGCCCCGCTGGTTCAGCAGGCCGAGCATCAGCCCCATCTTGCGCTCGCCCCACCAACTGTGTGCCTCGCGGCCGCTCGGCTTGTGGTCCTCGATCTCGCGCGAGAGCAGCGGGCCGCGCCGCTCGAGCTCGCGGAGCACGTAGCGCCGATACGACGCGTTCTCCTTCAGGTAGGCAATGATCCGGAGGTCGAGCGGCCGGTCGCGTCGCCGCATCCGCGCCTTGAGGACCGGCAGGTCCTCGATCGCCCAGAGGTACGCGTCCCACTCGACGAGCTTGCGCTCCTCCCAGAGCAGGCGGTCGAGCTCGCCGCGGTCGAACGGCCCAAGGCGGCTCCAGAGCACGAGCTGCTGCGGCGGCGCGACGGTCGAGATCGGATCGAGCTGCAGGAAGCCGAGGCGCCGCACGGTGCTCAGCACGTCGGTCGCCGAGCCGTCGAGGAGCTGCGCGCGCACGGCGATTCGCCGCGCCTCCTCGACACTCACCTCCTTCGGCTTCACGCGGTGCGTTCTACCCGCTCGAGCCCGAGGATGCGCGCGAGCCGCACCGCGGCTTGCTCCAGTTTCGCATCGACGTTGCCGCGCACCTTCGGTTCCAGGGTGAACCGTCGGATGCGCAACACGCCCTCGGCGCGGTCCGCTTTCAGGTCGGCCCGGCCGAGGAACCGATCGCCGGCGAGCAGCGGCAGAACGTAGTAGCCGTAGGCGCGCTCGTGCTCGCGCTTGTACACCTCGATCAGGTGCTTGAAGCCGAACAGGCGCTCGAGCAGCGGCCGGTCCCAGACGAGGTTGTCGAACGGGCAGACGAGGACGGGCGGCGCAGGATCGCCGTCGAGCTCCACGCCGGGCGCGACATAGAACGGCGGCCCGCCGTCGTCGACCTCGACCTCGCGCAGGCGGCCCTCTCCCACGAGCGCGAGCAGATGGTGGTGCAGCCGCGCCTTGCCGCCCTTCAACCGCCAGTGCTCGCGGATCGCCGGCTCGGTCAATGCGCCCCGAGCGGCGACGGCGAGCAGCGCGAACGTGCGCAGCGTCTCGTCCTCGCTCGGCGTCGGCGCGTCGAGCCACTCCTTCGGGATGACCCGCTCCGCGAGGTCGTAGACGCGCTGGAAGTTCCGCCGCTCCGCGATCGCCAGCGCGCCCTTGTCCCACAGCGCCTCGAGCACCATCTTGGCCGGCTTCCAGTTCCACATTCCGCCGCCGCCCTGTCCCTCGAAGTCGCGCGAGGCGAGCGGCCCTTCAGCGCGGATCCGCTCCAGCACCGGGTCGACGAGATCGGCGTGCGTGCGCAGCGCGTGGTCGTGGGCGCCCCAGTGGCCGTGGCCGTCCATCACCGCGCGGAAGTGCGGCCAGAGCTCAACCGGCAAGAGCGACGCCTCGTGCGCCCAGTACTCGAAGACCCGGCCCGTGCGCAGCAGGCCCGGCACCGTGTCGCGCGGATAGGCGCCGATGCGCGCTGTCAGCGTCAGCCGGTGCGCGCGGTCGACGGTCGAGATCGAATCGAGCTGCACCGCCGTCAGCCGGCGGATCGCTGCTTCGACGTCGTCAGCGCCCGCACGCCGGAAGCGGCCGGCGTAGCCCTGCGACCCGACGACGAGGCGCCGGACGGCCGCGATGCTCACGGCCATACGATCTCCCGAGTGTCCGACACGTCCCCACGACGGTACCCGGCGGAGGCTTCGCTGTGATCCGTCTTGCCGTTGCTGTCATCGCAGCCGTGGTGCTCGCTTTCGTCGCGCTCGACGTGTGGCTGTTCGCGATCCATCACGACCAGGCTCCGGTCCGCGCCGATGCGATCGTCGTGCTGTCGGGCTCCAAGGCGCGACTGCCTGTCGGCGTCCGGCTGATGCGCGCGCACGATGCGCCGCTGCTCGTCGTCTCTCGAAACGACCGCCCGACCACGCTCGAACAGAAAGCATGCGCGCACCAGCTCGGCCTCGCGACGCTGTGCGTGCGCGCGGATCCGTTCTCGACGCAGGGAGAGGCGCGGCTGATCGCACAGCTCGCGCGCACCCGAGGCTGGCATACGGTCGACGTCGTGACGTCGCAGTTCCACGTGTATCGCGCACGGCTGATCATCAGGCGCTGCTACCACGACCGGCTCGCGATGGTCGGCGCGCCGAACCCGGCCGGCATCGCGTTGGCCCGCAACCTCCTGCTCGAGCCCGTGAAGCTCGTCTACCACGAGCTGCGCCGTGGCTGCTAACGGCGCGAGAGGTACTCGAGCAGGTCGGAGCGCGTGACGACGCCGATCGGCGTGCCCTTGTCGACGACGACGACCGCGTTCGTGCCGCCTGTGAGCGCCGTCACGATCTCGTCGACCGACTCGTCCGCATCGACGACCGCGAGCGGCCCTTGCATCGCGACGGCGACGTCTTCGTGCAGCGCGTCGGCGTTCTTGAACACGAGGTCGAGCAGCGCCCGGTCCTGCAGCGAGCCGATCACGTCGGTGAGCAAGGTCACATCACCGTCGCGGACGACCGGCAGCTGCGAGATCGAATAGCGCTCCATCACGCTGATCGCCTCGGAGACCTTCTGATGCGCGGAGATCGTGACGAACGGCGGTGTGTCGCCCGGCTTCGCGGCGAGCAGCTCACGCACGGTGGGTGCAGGGGCCGAGCGCTCGAGGAAGCCGTGCTCGATCATCCAGTTGTCGTCGAGGAACTTCGAGAGATACGACCGCCCCGAGTCGGGGAGGATCGTCACCACCTGTGAGTCCGCGCCGAGCTGCTGCGCGTAGCGCAGCGCGGCCGCGATCGTCGAGCCCGAGGAGCCGCCGACGAGCAGACCTTCCTCGCGCGCCATGCGGCGCGCGGCGAGGAACGAATCGCGGTCGGAGACGCGCACCCACGCGTCGACGACCTTCGGGTCCATCGTCTCGGGCCAGGTGTCCTTGCCGATGCCCTCGACGAGGTAGGGATGCAGGTCGCTCTTGCTCTTCGCGGTGTAGACGGAGCCCTCGGGGTCGACGCCCACGATCTGCACCTCGGGCTTGCGCTCCTTGAAGTAGCGGCCGACGCCGCTGATCGTGCCGCCGGTGCCGACGCTGATCACGATCGCNNGGGGTTCGCCATGTTCGAGTACTGGTCGGGCTTGAAGCCGCCGGGAATCTCCTCGGCGATGCGTGACGAGACGGAGTAGTACGACTCGGGCGAGTCGTGATCGACCGAAGTCGGTGTGATCACCACCTCGGCGCCGTATGCGCGGAGCATCGAGATCTTCTCCTGGCTCATCTTGTCGGGCATCACGAAGATGCACCGGTAGCCCTTCTGCGCGGCCGCGATCGCGAGGCCGACGCCGGTGTTGCCGGAGGTCGGCTCGACGATCGTCCCGCCCGGCTTCAACTTCCCCTCGTGCTCCGCCGCTTCGATCATCGCCAGCCCGATGCGGTCCTTGTTCGAGCCGCCGGGATTCATGAACTCGAGCTTCGCGAGGATCGTGCCGGGCACGTCGCGCGACACGCGGTCGAGGCGAACGATCGGCGTCGAGCCGACCAGGTCGATGATCGTGGGGTACTCGCGGGCCATCGCGGCGCGAAGCGTACCGCTAGGAAAACGGGTGCGGTGTCGCCGAGACCTTGGGAATCGAGACGCGCGCG
>PLDP01000079.1:16821-28869 GCA_003136795.1 Actinomycetota bacterium | reverse complement strand
GCGCCGGCGCGCTCGACTTCGGTGGGCAGGCGCTCCTCTGGCCGCAGACCGCGCAGCTGCTCGAGAACGTCTGGCAGCGCCTCGCGCCGCCGTCGGCGTAGGAGGATTGGCGGGCGAAAGCGGGGTCAGGCGTAAGGACGTTCGCCCAAGCTAGAGAGCTTTCCGCATATGGGTCCTATGCGTTTCGAGCGGTAGAGGGTCAGGCCTTGCCGGAGTCACCATGGTTGGCCCGCTCTCGGGGGTTTTCCACGGCGTGCTCGGCCGGGTGTTGCCCTACGCTCTGGCCGTGAGCTTCTCGTCAACGCGGGCGTTGTTCGCAGGTGGCCTCGCGACTGCTGTCGGTCTGGGCGTCGTGCTGGCTGTCCTCGTCGGCTTCGGGTGCACGCCGCAGGCTCCGTCGAGCTTTCCGCTCAGCGTCGATCTGCGTGCGACGAAGCTCGCGTCTGACGGGAGCGGCGGCTACGTCGTTGTCGTTCGCAACCGGGGCGGCCACCGCGCGGCGCCGATCACGCTCGGTCTACTGGAACAGACTGTGCGTACCGTTGGCGCCGGGACCGTCCGCCAGCATCTCAGTCTCGGGAGCGGATCAGTGAGCGCGAGCGTCCCTCTGGGAATGTTCGCCACGAAGGACGGCCGCACGTACCGCTCGCTGCTCCCAGGTCTCGCGGCTGGCGCCAGCACGGCGATCACCGTCGATGCGACCGCTGCCAGCTTCGGCGACGCTCTCCTGAAGTGTTTCTACGTGTTCGTGGCGCCTGGAGACAGGGCGCGGCCTCCCGCGCCGACGTCTTCGATTCCGCCGAGCGTCGGGGCGTCCTTCTGTGAGGGGCCGAGACAGGTGAAGGCCGCTCCGACGCCGCTGCCCTTTAGCGTCGAGCTTCGGGGACCGGCCGACACGCGTGTAGGCGCGAAGGCCACGTACACGATCACCGTCACCAGCCACGCGAAGACGACGATTCGCGATGCGACTATCGGCATCTCCCAGGAGACGCCCGCGTCCCTTCCGCCTCGGGCTATCCCGCTCACGACCGACTGGCCGAATATGCGCACGAGCAAGGCAGGAGGCGAAGAGGCGCTCTTGACGCACCTCCAGCCAGACCAGTCCGTCTCCTTTCACGTGACCATGCGCGCACCAGAACCGCTGCGCGCCACCGATGGCAAGCTCATCTACGCAACCGACTTCCACGTGAGCGCATCGCGCAGATCACGGCCCGGCGAGTTCCTCGCGCCCCTGCTCGTGTCGAGGCTTCATAGCTAGCGGTGTGCCCGGCACGTCCGCGTGGTGCGCTAAGCGAAGCAATTCGTCGACCACCTGGTTAAGAGGCTGCGTAGCGTCCACATCTATGGCTCCGGCCGGTTTCTCGTCGCTCCGATTTAGCCTGAGCATAAGTTCGACTCCCTCTTGGCCAAGCGGCCAGTCGTCTTCGGTGCGCTCTTGGAGGCGGCGACGCATGGTGTCATCGTCGATGCGGAGGTTGAATATCTTGGTGAAATAGGGCAGAAAGCGGCCGCGATTACGGCTGCTTCCACAGACAAATAACAATTCTGGTTCCGGGCTTTCGAGTTCGCTGACAGCTTTTTGCTGGTCCCAGATAAAGTTGTCGTGATGAATGGGCCCGCCTGGGAGACCGGTGTCAGAGTCGGCATGGTAGGCCCAAGCACGGTCGGTACTGATGGCCTTGTAGCCGCGTCGGATCAGCTCCTCGTAGACCGAGGATTTACCGGCACCAGATAAGCCCTCCACTAAATAGTTCCGTTTAGCCATGCTCGTCGGCGGGCGCTGTCGCCGGAAGACGAAGTACGCCGTCAGGCTCGGGTGTCGCCTCGACGGGCCGGTAGACCAAGACGCCCTCATCGAGCAGTTCGACATAGATCGTCTGCGTGCTGGTCATCCCCGCAACCTATCCAGATCGTTCAGGGGACATCCCGAACACTGGCCCACGTCAGCGCCGTCCACCGGTGTTCCACGCCTGTTGCAGCGGCCGGTAGTCGATGACCGTGATGCCTTCCGCGTCCAGGATCTCGCGTGCCTATTGTGAGGTGAGGAACGCGTAGTCGCTTTGGCGGACTTGCCAGCCGGTCGACTCGATCGACCGCCATTGCTCGGTGTCGTGCGCTGGATGGCCCAGACCACCGCACTGGTGTCTGACACCTGCGGTGTCAGACACCTCTTCGAGCTGCCGCGACCTCCCGAGAAACTCGCGAATCAGATTCAGAGAGCGAATCTGGTTCGGTCTTGGTTCGACCGGCAGGTCGCCCGTCACCTGAATCTGATTCGGCGCAGCCGAACCAGATTCACGAGTTTTGAGCTGTCAGCGGCACCCGGGACCGAAGTTATAGACGACGAGCTTCCGGAACGCATCGCCGCGCTCCTCGAAGTTCGCGAACTGGTCGTAGCTCGCGCAGGCGGGGCTCAGCAGGACGACGTCGCCGGGCCGCGCGAGCCGCGCGGCATGCGCGACCGCCGCCTCGAGCGTTTCGTCGCGCGATCCGTCGATCACCTCGGCGAGCCGCTCCGCCTCGGCGCCGATCAGGTGCACCGAGCGCACGTTGGGGCCGATCGCGGCCGCGAGCGGCGCGAAGTCCTCGCCCTTCGGCGAGCCGCCCAGGATCAGGTGCACCGGCTCGTCCGCGTACGCGGCCAGGGCGCGCAGCGCCGCAGGCACGTTCGTCGCCTTCGAGTCATTGACGTAGCGAACTCCGTCACGCTCGCCGACGAGCTCGAGCCTGTGCGGTACCCCGGGGAACGTGCGCAGCGCCTCGGCGATGTGCTCATCGGCGATCCCGGCGGCGCGCGCCGCGGCGGTCGCCGCCGCGGCGTTCTCGCGGTTGTGCGCACCGCGGAGCAGCGGCTCCGCGGGCAGCTCGTCGTCGGCGGCGAACTCGATGCCCTCGAGCCCGAGACCGCGCGGCACGATCTTCGCCCGCGCAAGCTCGAAGATGCGCAGCTTCGCGTCGCGGTAGGCCTCGAAGGACCCATGGCGGTCGAGGTGGTCCGGCTCGAGGTTGAGCAGCACCGCGACGTCACACGCGAGCTCGTGCACATCCTCGAGCTGGAACGACGACAGCTCGCACACGACCCAATCGGCGCCCCGGATCGACGTCAGCGGCGTGCCGACGTTCCCCGCCACCGCCACGTCACGGCCTGCGGCGCGGAAGATCGCGCCGAGCAGCTCGGCAGTGGTCGTCTTGCCGTTCGTGCCGGTGACGCCGACGAACTTCGCCTCCGGCAGAAGGCGATAGCCGAGCTCGACCTCCGACCACACGGCTATCCCGCGCTCGCGCGCCGCGACGACGAGCGGCGCTTCCCCCGGCACGCCCGGTGACTTGACGACAACGTCGATGCCGTCCAGCAGCGAGAGGTCGTCTTCGTTGCCGAGCGAGCGGTCGACAACCACCGGATCGTCGAGCCGCTCGATCGCGGAGCGGCCCGACCGTGCGAGGCCGTAGACGAGCGCTCTCATCCCTAATGCGGGCGGATGTTCGGGTAGTACTTGTAGAAGAGCGCGAACCCGGCGCCGCAGAAGATCGCCGTGACGATCCAGAAGCGCACCATGATCTTCGTCTCCGACCACGCCTTCATCTCGAAGTGGTAGTGCAGCGGCGCCATCAGGAAGACCCGTCGCCCCCAATACTTGAAGCTGACCACCTGGAGCATCACCGAGATCGCTTCGATCGCGAAGATGCCGCCGACGAAGAGCAGCAGCAGCTCGACCTTCATCATGATCGCCATCGCCGCCATCGCGCCGCCGATCGCCATCGCGCCCGTGTCGCCCATGAACACCTCGGCCGGGAACGCGTTGAACCAGAGGAAACCGATCGCGGCGCCGGCCAGTGCGGCGCCGATGAACGCGATGTCGAGCCGGTTCTCGATCCGGCCGTGGAGCGGTGTCGCCGACCGGATGTAGATCGTCACGGCCATCGCCGTGAACGTCCCGAGCGCAATGATCCCCGTTCCCGCGGCGAGGCCGTCGAGACCGTCGGTGAGGTTCACGCCGTTGACGGCGCCCGCGATGATCAGGAAGAGCAGCACGTACCAGAACGGGCCGAGCGGGAGCCACTTGTCGACGATCGGGACGAAGACGGAGTGACCGAGATGCTGGTGTTGTGCTGCGAACCCGACCGCGGCGGTGATCCCGGCGAGCATCACGATCTTCCAGCGGCCGCGCAGCCCGAGCGAGCGCTGGTGGCGGAGCTTCATGTAGTCGTCCACGAACCCGATCGCGCCGCAGGCAAGCGTCGTGCCGAAGATCGTCAGCGCCGGCAAGGTGTAGTCCGACAGCGCCAGGAATGCGAGCGAGGCGGCCGCGATGATCAGCAGCCCGCCCATCGTCGGCGTGCCCTGCTTCGCGAGATGGCGCTGCGGCATCACCTCGCGGATGTGCTGGCCGAACTCGTTCCGCCGCAGGAACGCGATGAACGTCGGCCCGCCGAGGATGGCGATGATCATGGCAACGAGCGCTGCGACGAGGACCCTGGCCATCAGTCCCCCAAGTTCTCCGCGACGGCCTTGAGTCCCACCGCGAGCGACCCTTTCACGAGCACGACGTCCCCGGGCTCGAGCACCCGCACGAGCTCGGCGGCGGCCTCGGTCGCGGTGGCGACCCAGTCGCCCCCGTAGCCGCGCGCGAGCTCGCCGACGGCGATCACGTGCTCGATCCCGAGCGCGCGCACGAGCTCCCCGATCTCGGCGTGGTAGGCGGGGCCTTCCGGTCCGAGCTCGCGCATATCGCCGAGCACGGCGACTCGGCGGCGGCCGTTCGCGCGCGCGGCCAGGTGCTCGAGCGCCGCTCGCATCGAGACCGGGTTCGCGTTGTAACAGTCGTTCAGAAGCAGGCCGCCGCCCGGTAGATCGCGCTCCTCCTCACGGTGCTTCGAGAACTCGACATTCAGCACGCCCTCGGGCAGCGGCACGTCGAGGCACTCCGCCACCGCGACGGCCATGCGCGTGTTGACGAGCTGGTGCGCAGCCGAGTAGCTCGTCGCGAACGGCAGCGGTGCCGTCGGGTCGACGCGCTTCACGACGATGTCGCTCCTCTCGAGATATGGCTCGAGGAGCGGCTCCGGCGGCACCACCGCGATGCCGCCGGGCGGCAGCGCCTCGATCAGCTCGGCCTTCGCTTTCGCGATGTTCTCTAGCGAACCGAGAAACTCGAGGTGCGCGGGGCCGATGTTCGTGATCACACCCACGTTGGGCCGGACGAACGACGTGAGCCATGCGATCTGCCCGGCGCCGCGCATGGCGAGCTCGCTGATGCAGATCTCCGTGTCCTCCTCGATCCGGCAGATCGTCAGCGGCACCCCGACCTCGGTGTTGTAGTTCCCTTCGTTCGCGATCGTCCGGCGGTGCGGCGCGCAGAGCGCATGGAGGATGTCCTTGGTCGAGGTCTTGCCGGTGGAGCCGGTGATCCCGACGACGCGCGCGCTCGAGCGCTCGCGCACCGCACCTGCGATCGCCGCGAGCGCGGCGAATGCGTCGGCCGGCACGAGCGCCGCAGAGGCGCCCCGCGCGAGCGCATGCTGGACGAAGTCCTCGCCACCGCCGACCGCGACGAACAGATCGCCTTCCTCGATCCGGCGTGAGTCGACCTGCATCCCGGTGACGACGTCGGCCCAGGGACGCGCGATCACGCGACCGAGCGGCTCGATCACGCTCAGCTCAAGGGGAATCACGTTTCCAGCACCTCCCGCGCGACAGCCCGGTCGTCGAACGCGACAGTGCGGCCCGCGATCTCCATCTCCGTGTCGGCGCCCTTGCCGGCGATCACGACCACGTCGCCGGGGCGCGCCTCCGCGAGCGCCGCCTCGATCGCAGCCCGGCGGTCGAGCACGACCTCGAGCCTGCCGTGGGCGACCTGCGCGGCGATCTCGGCGGGATCTTCCGAGCGCGGGTTGTCGGTCGTCACGATCGCGCGGTCGGCCAGCCGCGCTACAGCGCGGCCCATCAGTGGCCGCTTCTCCCGGTCGCGGTCGCCGCCTGCGCCGAAGACGACGATCAGCCTGCCGGGGCCGAGACCGCGGGCGGCCTCGAGCACGTTGACGAGCGAGTCGGGCGTGTGCGCGTAGTCGACGATCACCGCGAACGGCTGCCCGGCCTCGATCGACTCGAACCGTCCCGGCACGCCGGCGACCGAGGCGACGCCGGCGCGGATCGCGTCCTCGTCGATCCCGAGCTCTCGAGCGGCCCAGATCGCGCCGAGCGCGTTGGCGCGATTGAACCGGCCGCGCAGCCTCAGATCGATGCCCTCGAGATCGTCGTCCGGCGTGAACGTTCGCGCGTTCGGGAGGTCGACGGCGAGCCGCCTCCCCCACTCGTCGCCGACGTTCACGACCGAGCGCTCGGCCTGCTCGAAGAGCGCGCGCTTCGCGTCGAAGTAATCCTCGATCGTCCCGTGGAAGTCGAGGTGGTCCTGCGTCAGGTTGGTGAAGACGAGCACCGCGAACCGCGTGCCCGCGAGGCGCCCCTTGACGCCGGCGATCGAAGTCGCCTCCATCGCGCACGAACGGTCGCCCGCGTCGAGCATCGCCCGGAACAGGCGCTGCAGGTCGATCGACTCGGGCGTGTTCAGGCCGGTCGGGCGCGACTCGCCGCCGATGCGGCGCTCGATGTTCGTGAGCAGCGCCGGCCGCCTGCCCGCCGACTCGAGGATCGATTGGAGCAGGAAGGCGGTCGTGGTCTTGCCGTTCGTCCCCGTCACCGCCGCCACCTCGAGCTCGCGGGACGGGTCGCCGAAGAAGCGCACGGCGGCGGGGCCCATCGCCGCCCGGACGCTCGGCACGATCACCTGCGGGACGTCCACGTCGAGCTGCCGCTCGACGACGAGCGCGACCGCGCCTGCCGACACGGCGGCCGCCGCCAGGTCGTGGCCGTCGACGTTGGCGCCCTTGACGCAGAAGAAGAGCGCACCGGGCGTCACCGAGCGCGCGTCGTACGCCAGGTCGCGGATCTCGATGGAGGGCGCGCCAGCGATCCCGAGTCGGGTCAGATCCATCGGAAGATGAGACTAGCGGGGCGGCCGAAGCCGCCCCGCTCTGAGCGTCACGTCGTCGTGACTGCGCTCGGCACCTCGCCTTCCGGCGCCTCGATGTGCGCCGGCTTGTGCCGTTGCACGAGCGCGTAGTAGGCGGCGCCGACCGCGCCGATGACGATGAACACCGTCCACAGGATCGGCCGGTGGTTCAACCAGCCCCAGTGGAAGTTCAGGTACCCGGTCTGGTCGGGGGTCGGGTTCGACGCGAACCGCGGCCACGCGAAGTTGACGAGCATCGCGCCGCCCCAGAGCAGCCCGAGGATCGACACGGGGATGCCCCACACGCCGAGCTTGAACGGCGCCTTGCGCCGTGGCCACCCCGCGTACCGCGCGCGGAGGATCGCCACGCCGACGATGAAGTAGCTGACGTAGATCAGGCCCGTCGCTGCGATCGCGAGGTACGCGGCACCCGCGTACTGAATCAGCGGCACGGCGGCAAGCGCCGTCACCGCGATGCACGCGACCCACGGGGTGTTCAGGCGTGGGCTGACGTTGCGCAGCCACATAGAGCCGGGGAGCTGTTCGTCGCGCGCCATGCCGAAGCACAGCCGCATCGTGTTCGCCTGAATCGCGAGCAGGCAGATGAAGATTGCGATCGACACGACGGTCAGGTACGTCGTCGCGAACGCATTCGAGAAGTTCGCGTCGATGATCTGCGCCGGCCCGAGCGCACCCTTGACACCGGACGCCAGCGTGTTGGGAACCGCCATCAGCGTCGCCCAGATGAAGATGCCGCCGATCACGAACGCGCCGGCGATCGAGTAGAGCACCGCCTTCGGCGCCTCCTTGCGCGGGTTCCGTGTCTCCTCCGCCAGCGTCGAGGCGGTGTCGAACCCGTAGATCACGAACAGGCTCATGAACATCGCGACGAGGAACGTCGACATGGTCACGTTCGTGCCGCCGGAATGGAAGACGACGCCCACGCCCTGGTGGTTGTGGAAGAGCGCCATCACGAACGCGAACACGACCATCCCGAGGATCTCGAACAGCACGCCGACGTTGTTGATGAGCGCCACCACCCGCACGCCGTAGATGTTCAGGAGCGACACGACCACCATCGCGACCAGCGCCATGATCCGCTGGTTGTGCAGGCTGTTGGCCATGTGCCAGCCGATTCCGTTGAGCGCCGGGATCAGCGCGAGCGGCAGCGTCACGGCAACGGCGGTCACGGTGAGGATGCCTGCGAACAGGTAGATCCACCCGTTGAACCACGCCTGCGTCTTGTTCGAAAGGTACTTCGCCCACTGGTACACGGAGCCCGCCACCGGGATGTGGCTCGAAACCTCCGCGAACGAGAGGGCGATGATGAACTGCCCGATCGCGACGATCGGCCAGCTCCAGAAAAAGAGGCCGCCGACCGTGCTCAGGCCGAGCGCGAAGAGCGTGAAGATGCCCGTCGAGGGCGAGATATAGCTGAAGGCAACTGCGAACGAGCTGAACAGACCCAGCGAGCGCCGCAGCTCCTGGCGATATCCGAAGCGGGCAAGCTCCGCCTCGTCGGACGCCGCTTCGACGGGCGTCTCGTCACGAATGTCCACGCACGGTCCTCCTGTAGGGGGTCCGTGCTATTTGATGCAGGACAAGCGGACGGAGTCAATGCACCGGCGCGTCAGGCGGCACCGACATGTACTGCAGGTCGAAACTGGCGATCTGGGCGAAGGCCGGCGCCGCGACGACGCCGCCGTAGATCTGGCTCTGCGGCTCTTCGACGCTGACGAGGACGAGCAGACGCGGGGTCTTCACCGGCACCATGCCGACGAACGAGGCGACGTACTTGCCGGTCGTGTAGCCGTGCGGCCCCGGGATCTGCGCCGTGCCCGTCTTGCCGGCGACCGTGTAGCCGGCGATCTGGGCCTCGTTGCCGGTCGCACCGTGCTCGTCGACGACGCCGGTGAGCATCGTCTTCAGCGCCTGGTCGACCGCGGGAGAAACGACACGGCGGTGCTTGAAGCCGTGCAGTGTGCGCCCGCCGACGCGCTCGGCGAGGTGCGGCTGAATCCACACACCGCCGTTCGCGATCGCCGCGTAGGCGGAGGCGATCTNNCCCAGCCCGCGATGCCCTGGCCGATCGGTACGTTCCCGATCGTCGTGCCCGACCACTGGTCCGGATACGACGGGACGATGCCGCCGCTCTCGCCCGGGAAGTCGAGCCCGGTCGGCTTGCCGAAGCCAAAACGGCCGATCCACTTCATCAGCTCCGGCGCGCCGAGCTTTTCAGCGATCGTGATCGCGCCGACGTTCGACGAGTAGGACAGGATCTTGGCGACCGTCAGCGTCTCGGTCCCGCGCGGCTCGGCATCGTGGATGCACTTGTCCGCCACCTGGATGCACGGCGGCAGGGTGAACTTCGACGACGGAGTCACGAGCCCCTCGGTGAGCGCGCCCGCNNGAGAACGTGACCAGCTTGAACACCGAGCCCGGTTCGAACACGTCGGTCACCGCGTGGTTCGTCAGCAGCGACTGCGGAACGCGTGAGGAGTTGTTGGCGTTGTACCCGGGCGCCTGCGCCATCGCGAGCACGGCACCCGTGTGGGGGTCGAGCACGATCGCGGTCGCCGACTTCGCGTGCCACTTGGCAACGGTCTCGCGCAGCACCGCTTCGGCGTTCGCCTGAATCTTGTTGTCGATCGTCGTGAAGACGTCGTTGCCCTGGTGTTCGGGCGTCGAGCTGACGACGTCGATCGCGCGGCCGAAGGGGTCGCGGACGATCGTCTGCTCGCCGGGCTTGCCACTCAGCTGCCGGTCGTACTCGATCTCGAGCCCACCGAGGCCCTTGTTGTCGGTGCCCGCGAAGCCCACCACCTGCGACGCGACGCTCCCCTGGGGATACGTGCGCTTCTCCTCCGGGTAGTCGTTGACGCCGGTGAAGTGCTTCTGCATAAGGAGCGCGGCTTTCGCCGGGTCGGCAAAGCGCTGCACGTAGACGAAGCCCGTCTTGCGGTTCAGGAGCTGCGGGTAGAGCTGGTTCGCGTCGACGCCGAGGATGTGCTGGGCGGCGACCGCGACCGCCCGTGGGTCGGCGAGCTGGCGCGGGTCGGCGTAGATCGTCTTGGTCTGCTCTCCGATCGCGAGCTGCACGCCGTTCGTGTCGAAGATCGTTCCGCGCCCGGCGGGAATCACGACCGTCTCACGATGCTGCCGCTCGGCCATCCGCCCGAGCGTTGCGGCCCGGACCCCCTGGAGCCAGACGGCCCGCGCGAGGGTTGCCGCGAAGACGAGAGCGAAGATCACGAGCAGCAGGCGGATGCGCCGGTTGGCCTGCCTCGCGCGCATTACTTCGCCAGGTTGACGTACCCGTACGCGGCCGGATCCTCGTAGACGAGGCCGAACTGCTTGACCGCCTCCGACTGGATCGCACTCGAGCCGACGAGCGTGGAGTACTGCGACTGGAGCGCAGCGTTCTCGGCGAGGAGCTTCGACTGTTCGGTGTTGGTCTTGTCGAGCGACAGGTTGAGCTGCAGCACGGCCACGTTCACGAATACGACGCCCGCGAGCAGAATCCCGCTGATGGCGATCCAGAGGATCCCGCCGCGCGCTCTGACCTGCGCGTACTTGCGCGACCGCGGCTTCGACCGCGGATGCGAGCGCGGGATGGGCTCGGCGATCGCCGACGCCTGCGCGTGCGTGAGAGATGCCATCAGACCCTCGTCCCCACACGCAGGCGCGCCGACTGCGCGCGCGGGTTGCGAGCTACCTCGGCTGCAGTCGGGCGAACAGCGCGGCGCGGCGTCGCGCGCATCGTGGCCTCGGAGCCGCAGACGCACACCGGGAAGTCCGGCGGGCAGGTGCAGCCGTGCTCCTGCTTGCGCAAGAACTGCTTGACGATCCGGTCCTCGAGCGAGTGGAACGAGATCACCGCGAGCCGGCCGCCGGGCCGCAGCATCTCGAGCGCCGCCGGTAGGGCACGCTCGAGGGCGCCGAGCTCGTCGTTCACCTCGATGCGCAATGCCTGGAAGACGCGCTTCGCGGGATGACCCTCGCCGAACCGCGCCGGCGCGGGAATCGCCGCCTTGATCACCTCGACCAGATCGGCCGTGCGCTCGAACGGCTGTGACGTTCGGCGGCGGACGATCGCGCGCGCGATCTGACGGGCGTACCGCTCCTCGCCGTAGCGCTTGAAGATGTCGGCGAGCTCGCGCTCGTCTCCCTCGTTGACGAGGTCGCGCGCCGAGTACTGCGCGCTCGGGTCCATGCGCATGTCGAGCGGCGCGTCAACCGCGTACGAGAAGCCGCGGTCGGGCCGGTCGAGTTGCATCGACGACACGCCGAGGTCGAGCAGGATCGCATCGGCCTTGACGCCGTTTCCTGCGAGGTGCTGCAGGACGGTCGAGAACTCGCCGTGGTGCAGGCGCGCCTTCACCCCGGTCTCGCGCCGGAAGCGCTCGAAGAACGGTGCGACCGTCGGGTCGCGGTCGATCGCAATCAGCTTGCCGTCGCCGCGCAGGCGCGAGGCGAGCAGCAGCGAGTGTCCGCCGGCCCCGAACGTGCCGTCGACGATGGTCTCGCCCGGGCGCGGGTCGAGGAGGGAGACGACCTCCTCGGCCAGGACCGGGACGTGATCGGACTCAGTTGGCAAGACGCTCGGCAACATCTTCCGCGCTCCCTTCCACCTCGTGCAGCTGCTGACGCCAGGTCGCTCGATCCCAGATCTCCAGGTGGTCGAAGACGCCGGCCACCGTGACCTCCCGCCCGAGCCCTGCGTGCTCGATCAGGCCCGCGGGGATGACCATGCGCCCCTGCTTGTCGAGGCCGCCCTGCGCGGCGCCGGCGAAGAAGTGCCGCTGCATCACGCGCGACCCCTCGGCGAGCGGGTCGAGGCTGCGGATCCGTTCGGCCAGCTGCTCCCATGCGGTGCGCGGGTATGCGTAGAGGCACCCGTCGAGACCGCGGGTGACGACGACCCCGTCTTCGAAGGCCGCACGGTGCTTGGACGGCAGCGTGAGGCGGTTCTTGTCGTCGAGAGAGTGTTCATGCTCACCGAGCAGGTGGTCCACTGCTCCCCACTTTACCCCACTAT
>PLDP01000079.1:0-16806 GCA_003136795.1 Actinomycetota bacterium | reverse complement strand
GTCGCCCACGGTCTCGCGCGGCCGGACTCCGACCTCGACGTCATGCTCCTCGTCGCCGATGACGAGCTCGCACGTCGCACGGCCGCGCATCAGGTCACATTCGCCGATCTCGGCGCAGCCGACTACGAAGGCGGCTATCTCGACGGCAAGTACATCTCGCGCGGGTTCCTGGCGGAGGTGGTCGAGCGGGGCAGCGAGCCGGCGCGCTGGGCATTCGCCGACGTAATCGTCGGTTTCTCGCGCGCGCCCGGCGTCGAGGAGCTCGTGAGGTCAGCAGGCACCTATCCCGAGGCGCTGCGCGACGAGAAGCTGCGGGACTTCGTCGGCCACGCCATGCTCATGACTTGGTTCCACCGCGAGGCGGCGAAGCGGGACGACGGCTACCTCGCCGCATACGCGTCGTCGCGCCTCGCCCTCTACGCGGGCCGCGCGATCCTCGCGCACAACCGGATGCTCTATCCGTCCCACAAGTGGTTCACGACCATGCTCGAGCGTGCGCCGCTACGCCCGCCCGACCTGCTCGAGCAGATCCAGGCCCTCCTCGACGATCCGTCGGCGGCACGAGCCGAGGCGCTGACGGCAGCCGTCTCCGACGTCGTCGGCCTCCAGCTGACGATCGGGGAGGCGGCGTCGCGCTTCACCGAGCGCACCGAGTGGAGCTCGCGCTACGGGCCACCGCCGCTCGACGAGAGCTAAGTGTCCCTCTGACGGCGGCGGCAGCTCGAAACTCTTGAACCTGGTTCGGCTGCGCCGAATCAGGTTCAGCCCTCCTAGATGAGCGCGACGGGGTCGCCGATCCGGACATGGCCCGGTTCGGCGACGGCGGCGTGGATCCCGAAGGGCAGCGGCTCGGTCGTCTTGACGTCGCGTCGGTAGGCGGCGAGGGCCTTCAGCGTGTCGAGGTCGGTGCGCCCGGTGCCCGGGTTCCGGGTCGTGACCACGCAGCGCCCGACGTTCCCCTGCGGGACGACGACCGCCTCGCCCACCGCGACGCGGCGGCCGAGCCAGGCGTCTTCGGCGTGCGCCGCGACGTCCTCGATCCCGAAGTTCATGCGGAACCGGCGACCGTCGACCTGCTCGACGCCGAGCGCTTCCGCGAGCGCCCCGAGCGATGCTGTGGCGAGCAGGGTCGCCGCTCCACCGCCGCCGCGGTCGGCGGCGCCGTGCGCGGGCTCGACGAGGCGCACCTGCTCCCCGACGAAGTACGAGACGGCCTCGGCCCACGGGCCGCGGACGAGCCGGGCGGTATGCGGCCGCGAATGGAACAGCGTCTCGACCTCCTCCCCGCGCTCGACCGGGGCGCTCACCACCTCACCGCCCGCGAAGCGCAAGGCAAGCACGTCGGCGTGCTCGTCGTAGTCGGCATGCACGAGCTGCAGCGCGCCGCACTCCTTGTTGTTGAGCAGGCGTCCCGCCTCGGTGATGAAGTAGAAGCGGCGGTCGCCTTTCGGCCCGCTCTCGAGCAGCTCGACCTCGTCGACGAGGTGCAGGGCCGTCCCCTTGACAGGCGTCAGCGAGATCCAGGCGATGCGGCCGCTCATCGCTCCAAGGCTAGCTGGCTCGAATACGGCCCAGGGCCGCCGAGAACGGCCGAGCCCGCCCGCGCCGCAAGCGCGAGCGCGTCTCCGAGCGCGTCGCAGCGCGCCAGGCCGAAGGCGAGCGCCGCCGCGAACGAATCGCCGGCCCCGTAGGTGTCGACGATCATCTCGGCAGGGACCGCCGCGTAGGGCACGCCGTTCGCCGTGCCCCCGTCCGCGCCGTCGGTCAGCACGACCGTCGCCGCCTCGAGCGAACCGTCGTACCGTTCGCCCGGGTCGTTCAGGCTGCCGACGAGCAGATCGAGCGGCACACCCGCCTCGTGGAGCGCCGGCAGCTCGCGTGCGGTCGCTGCGAGAAACCGCGCCGACCGCGCGTCGCGCAGCAGGTCCGGCACGCCCGAGACGAAGAACACGAGGTCGTAGCCGTGCAGCGGCAGCGGGCCGCGCGGCAGGAGCTTCTCGCCGAGCACCGTGATCGTTCGCTCGCCGTCGCCGTCGACGTGCGTCCAGGCGCGGCGCGTCTCGCCGCCCCACTGGACGTGCACGTCGACGCCGAGCCCGGCGAGCCGGCGCTGCGCGGCGCGGCCCAGGTCGTCGCTGCCGAGAGCGGTGAACAGCTCGCACCGGCCGGCGAGCAGCGCGAGCTGCCGCGCGACGACGGCGCCGCCACCCGCCGGCTCCGACCTCGTCTCGCTCGCATGGACAATCGCGCCGGGCAGCGGCATCTGCGGCACGCGCGCAAACTCGACCCATTCGACGTGACCGACGACAGCACATCTCACGATTTCGCACCCTGCCACGTTTGCTTCGATGATGGGGAACGTGGCCACCGAACCGATCCCACCGTTCGAGCGCTTCTACCTCGCGCACCGCGACGAGGTGCTCGGCTACCTGCGGCGGCTCGTCGGCCAGCGGGCCGAAGACGCCTGGCAGGAGACCTTCCTGCGCGCCTTGCGCGCCTACGACCGGCTCCAGCACGGGAAGCATCTCCGCGCCTGGGTGTTCACGATCGCGACGAACGTGGCGCTGGACGACCTGCGCAAGCAGCAGGCCGACACGCTCGAGCCGGGCGACGGGCCTGCGGTCGAGCTGCACCGGGACGCGTTCCGCGAGCTCGAGCACCTGACCGGCGGCCTGCCGCCGACCGAGCGTGCGGCCGTCGTGCTGCGCTACGGCTACGACCTCCCATACGCCCAGATCGCCGATGCCCTCGGCTCGTCCGAGGAGGCTGCGCGCGCCGCGGCATCGTCCGGTGTCCGCAGACTGAGGAGGACCCATGAACGTCACGCCTGATCTCGACGCCCGCTTCCGCCAGGCCGCGCTCCGCGAGGGCCTCGTCGATGTCCGCTTCGACACCTTCGACTCACCCGTCGGCGAGCTGTTCGTCGCCGCGACCGACCGCGGCCTCGCCCGGATCTCCTACTGGCCGGACGGCATGGAGGAATCGCTCGCGCGCACGTTTGGCGTGCGGGTGCTTCGCTCCCCGCTCGACGACGTGCGCCGCGAGCTCGACGAGTACTTCGAGGGCAAGCGCCGCGAGTTCGACCTGCCGCTCGACCTGCGCGTCGCNNGCGGTGGGAACGGTGATGAACCGCAACCCGATCCCGATCGTGCTCCCGTGCCACCGCATCGTGGGCGCGAACGGGGCGCTCACCGGGTACGCGGGTGGCCTCGACGTGAAGCGGCGCCTGCTGCAGCTCGAAGGAGCGACACTCGTCTAGATGCAGAGGGTCGTCGTCGTAGGTGGAGGCTTCGGAGGGCTGCTCGCTGTCCGGGGCCTCCACCGGGCCGACGCCGCAGTGACGCTCGTCGACCGGCAGAACTTCACCCTCTTCCAGCCGCTCGCCTACCAGGTAGCAACCGGCTCGCTCTCGTCGGTCGAGGTCGCGGTGCCGCTGCGGCAGATCCTGCGGCGGCAGCGGAACGCACGCGTCGTCCTGGGCGAGGTCGACGGCTTCGATCTCGACGCGCGGCGCGTCTCGGTGCGAAACCTGCCGAACGGCGGCACGCTCAGCCTCGACTACGACACGCTCGTGGTCGCAGGTGGCGCCCGCTACTCGTACTTCGGTCACGACGACTGGGCGCCGTACGCGCCCGAGCTGAAGTCACTCGAAGGCGCGCTCGACCTGCGCGACCGCATCCTGCGCGCGTTCGAGGCGGCGGAGGTCGAGCAGGACGAGGCGACTCGTGCCGAGTGGCTGACGTTCGTCGTCGTCGGCGCAGGCCCCACCGGCGTCGAGATGGCCGGGCAGATCGCCGAGCTCGGCAAGGACGTGCTGCACAGCGAGTACCGCGCGATGGACACGCGCGAGACGCAGGTGCTCCTCGTCGAGGCGACCGGCCGCGTCCTCGGCGCGTTCCCGGCGTCGCTGTCGGCGAGCGGCGAGCGGCAGTTGCGCTCGCTCGGCGTGACGCCGCTGCTCGAGACGACCGTGGTCGGGATCGACGCCACGTCGGTGGAGGTGGAGACGAAAGACGGCACGCGCTCCCGCATCCCCGCGCGCACGGTGATCTGGGCCGCCGGCGTCACCGCCTCCCCGCTCGCCGGACTGCTCGCGCAGGCGACCGGAGCGGAGACCGACCGGGCTGGGCGCATCGTGGTCGAGCCCGACCTGACCGTCGCCGGGCGACCCGACGTGTTCGCGATCGGCGACATGGTGACCGTGCGCGGGCAGCAGCTGCACGGTGTCGCGCCCGTCGCGATGCAGCAGGGACGGCAGGTCGCGCGCACGATCCGGAGCGGCAAGCGCGAGCCGTTCCGCTATCGCGACAAGGGCGAGCTCGCGACGATCGGCCGCTCGCGCGCCGTCGGCGTCGTCAGAGGCATTCGGTTCTCCGGGTTCGTCGCATGGGTGCTGTGGCTCGGCATCCACATCGTCTATCTCGCCGGCTTCCAGAACCGGCTGCTCGTGCTGACGCGCTGGACGTTCAGCTACCTGACGCGCGGCCGCGGAGCCCGCATCATCCACCGCCCCTAAAAGCGGCCGACCTCACGGCGCGAGTGCGGCCGCGGCGATCTTCGCGGCGGCGTCGTAGGCGATCGCCGCGAGCCCTCCGCCCCACGTCATGCGCGCGACGCCGAGCGCCTGCAGGTCGACCGGCTCGGGAACGCCCGGCCCGGCGATCACGTTGATCGGGCCGTCGATCCGCCGGGCCAACTCGGCGATCGTCGCCGGCCGGCAGAGCACCGGATACGTGCAGTCCGCACCCGCCGCCAGGTAGGCGTTCGCGCGCTCGACGGCCTCGTCGAGCTCGCCGCTGCCCTCGAGGAACACGTCCACGCGCGCATTGAGCACGAGCTCCGGCACCGCTGCGCGAATGGCGCGGATCGCAGCGACCTGTTCGTCGAGGGAGACCATCCCGGCGGCGTTCGAGTCCTCGAAGTTGATTCCGACCAGGCCGGCCTCCCACGCTGCGCGAGCGGTGCTTGCGGGGTCACCGTAGCCGTGCTCGAGATCGCCGGTCACGGGCACATCGACTGCGCCGGCGATCTTGCCGGCCGCCTCGACCATCACGTCGCGCGGAGCCTGCTCGCCGTCCTCCCAACCGAGCGACCGCGCGACGGCCGCGCTCGAGGTTGCGAGCGCACGACAGCCCTTCAACTGCGCGAACGCCTTGGCGCTCGTCACGTCCCAGGCGTTCGGCAGGAGAAGGATCGGCGGCTCGAGATGCATGCGCCGAAACGCAGCCGCCTTGGTGTGCTGGTCCACGTCGAGAGGCTACCCGCTGCAATTCTTCGTGCCCCACGCGCTGAGATGCTGCTCGGCGGCCTGAAGCTTCGGGGCGGAGAACGACTTCGACGCCGATGCAAGTGCGACCATTTGCGACGCCGTGGGGACCTTCCCCGGCGTGAAGCCCGCCTTCTTCAGCGCGCTCGCGTAGCTCGAGAATGCCGCGGCAATCGTCTCGAAGTCGGAGCGGATCGCCGAGGGGGCCGCGCTCGCCATCGCCTTGTAGGCGTTCGCCACAGCGGTGAGATCCGTCTTCCCCGTCCCACTTGTCGCGGCCATGGCCTGCGAGAACTTCTGCCCGACGGTCGCAAGCTGCAGGCAGTTCTTCGACGACGCGAACGACGGCGTGCCGCTGCTGCTCGAGCTGCTGGTAGTCGTTCCACCGCCGCCCGAGCTACTCGCCGCGGGAGCCGTGGTCGTCGTGCCCGAGCCTCCCGTCGTGGACGCCGATTTCTTGCTGCCGCAGCCCGCAGCCACGACCACCAGCACGAGCATCAGCACGAACAGGATCGCCTTGAATCTCATGTCCAACCTTCCCCTCTCGGCGGATTGCGTGCGCGGCTCTCAGCGACCGCCCGCCGATCGTAGGCTCATCGGAGCAGCGCTTCAACTGAGGGTAATTCCTCAGGCAACACCCCGAGCAGGCGGTAGCCGACGCCCCAGACGTTCTCGACGAGCGTCTCCGTCGAACCGGCCTCGCGCAGCTTTCGGCGGAGCCGCGAGGCGTGCGAGTCGAGCGTCCGCGTGCGTCCGGCGACGCGGTAGTTCCAGACGTCGCGCAGGAGCTCGCCCTTCGTGAACACGCGCTCCGGCTCGCGCGCGAGGCACAGGAGCAGCTCGTACTCCTTCTGCGCGAGCTGAACGCGCCGGCCGCCGACGCGCACGTCGCGGGTGCGCGTGTCGATGCGCAGCGGCGGCGCCTCGACGACGTCGTCGAGGCGCGGACGCACGCGACGCAGCACCGCGCGAATCCGCTCGACGAGCTCCTGGTAGTCGAACGGCCCCGGCAGGTAGTCGTCACAGCCGCGCCGGAAGGCGTGGATGCGGTCGACGGCGTCGGCCTCCTCGCGTCCGAGCACGATCACCGGCGCGCGCTCGACCCACCGGTCGAGCCGTTCGACGTCGCCGGCGAGCACCAGATCGAACTGCCCGTGGTCGGGCACGAGCTCGAAGCCGTCGCGCGGGAGGTGCCGCTCGAGGAACCCACGCGTCTCGGGCTCGGCGTCGGTGAGGAGCAGTGCGGCGACCATGGGAGCGACCGTAGCCCCGGCCGCCGGCGCGCACTAGTTGTCCATTCGCACGATTCTGCGCCGATCGATCCTCAACCGGCCGATACGGCCACGTCATTCGGCGGTACCCGGGACGGCCCCGGTCAGAGCCGCCCGGAGCGGATCACGCCCCAGAGCAGCCAGACGCCGAGGATCGACGAGAGGAAGAACCCGAGCACCGAGACGACGTTCAGGCCCAAGAGGTGCGGGCCGTTCTTCGCGAAGATCCCGATCAGGCTCGAGCCGATCAGCCCGCCGGTGACAACGAGCGCGATCACGAGCCGGTTGAAGAGCGTGTCGAGCTTCGCCATCAGCTCGTCAAGCCCCTTGTGCACGAAGCCAACCTCGATCTGGCCCTCACGCACCTGTTCCAGCGTCTCGTGGATCTGGTACGGCAGCTCGACCGCCATCTGCGTCAGCTTCCAGCCCTCGCGCCGCGCGCGCAGCGCCATCCGGCGCGGCGTGAAGCGCTCGAGCATCAGGTCGCGGGCGTACGGCTTTGCGACCTCGAACACGTTGAAGTCCGGGTAGAGCTCGATACCGACCGAGCCGAGCGTCGCGATCGCCTTGTCGAGCATCACAAAGCGCGTGGGCAGGCGCAGGTTCATCGAGTAGATCAGCCCGAACGCCTCGCGGATCACCTGGATCGGATCGATCTCCTGCAGGCTCGCGCCGTAGTAGTGGTAGTACAGGTCGCGCAGCGCCGCGACGAACTCCTCTTCGCGCTCCTTCGGATACCGCACGCCGAGGTCGGCGAGGCGCTTCGGCAGGATCTCGATGTTCTCGGACGCAGCGTCGATGAAGAGCCGCGTCAGCTTCGACATGTCGTCGTCGGTGAGCTTCCCGGTGAGGCCAAAGTCGACGAGCCCGATGCGCTCGGGCGAGAGGACGAGGATGTTCGCCGGGTGCGGGTCGGCGTGGAAGAACCCGTTGCGGAAGATCATCGTCATCCACGTCTCGGTGATCAGGTACGCGAGATGCCGGCGCTGCTCGAGCGACCAGGCGTCGAGCTCGAGGTCGACGAGCTGCACGCCGTCGAGGTATTCGAGCGTGAGCACACGCGAGCGCGTGTACGTCCAGTAGACGCGCGGCACGGCGACGTGTGGATGGCCGGCGAAGTCCTTGTGGAACGCGTCGGCATTGCGCGCCTCGAGCCGGTAGTCGAGCTCCTGGCGGATCGAGCGCGCGAACTCGTCGACGATCTCGTTCGCATCGATGAAGTCGAGCGCGCGAATGCGCTCCTTCACAAGGCGCGCCGCCTGGTACATGAGCGAGAGGTCGGCTTCGATCTGGCGCGGCGCGTTCGGACGCTGCACCTTGACGGCAACGCGGCGGCCGTTCGGAAGCGTTGCGCGATGCACCTGGCCGATCGACGCCGCGGCGAGCGGCTGTGGGTCGAACTCCGTGAACAGCCGCTCGATCGGCTGCCCGAGATCCTCCTCGATCATCTTCTCGATATCGTCGTAGGAGAACGGCCGCACATCGTCCTGCAAGCTGCGGAGCTCGGCGATGATGTCCGGCGGCACGATGTCGGGCCGCGTGGAGAGCAGCTGGCCGAACTTGACGAAGGTCGGCCCGAGCTCGTCGAGCATCTCCCGCAGGTGACGGCCGCGCGCGGTGCCCTCGACGCCCGGGTCGCCGCCCTTCCGCCCGTCGATCGCGTAGCCGAAGCCGTGCCGGACCGCGACCTGGGCGATCTCGCTCAGGCGACCGAGGTTGCGCTGCTTGGGACGAGTCGCCATCGCCAAAGTGTTGCACTAATGAATGCGCTTGACCGTGGCGCGCCAGGATCCCTTTGGAGCCTGGACGTCGACGCTGTCGCCGAGCTTCTTGCCGAGCAGTGCCGAGCCGAGCGGTGAGGTCGGCGACACCGTGCCCGCTCCGCCGACGGCGCTGATCTCGACGGTCATCGCCTGACCGCCGTCACCCGCGATGTCGACCACCGAGCCGACGCCGACCTCACCGGCGCCGGCATCCTCGACGATCTGCGCGCCGTCGAGCCGCGCGCGCAGCGTACGGATGCGCGCCTCGAGCAGGCCCTGCTCGTTCTTCGCGGCGTGGTACTCGAAGTTCTCCGAGAGGTCGCCGAACTCGCGCGCCTTCTTGATCGCGGCGATGATTTCTGTGCGCCGAGGGCCCTCGAGCTCCGCGAGCTCGTCGCGAAGCGCTGAGGCCTGCTTCTCGGTGAGGCGCTCTCCCTCTACCACTTGGAGCGGCCACCGCGGCGGCGGGACGTATAGACGACGCGCGGCTTCGCAACCTGCATGCCGGTCTCCTGGAACTTCTCCACGTGGCCCTGGAGCCGGGCGACGCGCGAGACGTCGGCCTGCTGCTCGGGGAGCACCAGCGTGATGCCGATGCCGCCCTTGCCGGCGCGGCCGGTGCGGCCGACGCGGTGCGTGTAGACGTCGGGCTCCTCGGGCGGGTCGAAGTTGATCACGTGCGTGATGTCGTCGACGTCGAGACCGCGGGCGGCGACATCTGTTGCGACGAGCGTCTTCACCTTGCCGGAGTCAAAGCGCTCGAGCGCGTTCTCGCGTTGTGCCTGACCCTTGTCGCCGTGAATCGCGATCGCGTCGACGTCGTGGCGGCGCAGCTTCTCGACGAGCCTGTCGGCGCCGGCCTTCGTGCGGACGAAAACGAGCGCGAGCCCGCAGTTTGCTTCATTCAGCAGCTCGACGAGCGTCGAGACCTTCGTGTCGTTCGTGACCGGGACGAAGCGATGGTCGACGTCGCCGCTTCTGCGGTCGGCCGGCAGCTCGCCTTCGAAGCGGGCCGGAAAGTGCGTGTAGCGGCGGGCGAGCTCGCCAACCTCGCCGTCGAGCGTCGCCGAGAAGAACATCGTCTGGCGGTCTTCGCGCAGCTTCCGCACGAGACGGTCGACCTGCGGCTTGAAACCCATGTCGAGCATCCGGTCGGCCTCGTCGAGCACGAGCACCTGCACGGCGTCGAGCGACAGGAGGCCGCGGTCGACAAGGTCCTGCAGGCGGCCGGGCGTCGCGACGATCACGTGCGCGGCCTTGGCCTCGTTCGCCTGCGCCTTCAGCGGCACGCCTCCGTAGACCGACGCGACGTTGATCTTGTCGCCGGAGATCAGGGCGAACTCCTCGGTCACCTGCACGCAGAGCTCGCGCGTCGGCACGAGCACGAGCGCGGCGGGCCGCGGCTCGGACGGATCGAGGCGCTCGAGGATCGGGATCGCAAACGCGAGTGTCTTGCCGGAGCCGGTCGGGCTCCTGGCCAGGATGTCGCCGCCGCGGAGAGCCTCCGGGATCACGAGCGTCTGGATCTGGAACGGGAACTCGATGCCGCGCGCAGCGAGCAACTGGCACACGGCCTCGGACACCCCGAGGGGACGAAAATCGGTCATATGTCTCAACTCCTTCGGACGTCGAGATCGTGTGTCCGAGGAAGGAGACGCGATCTCACGGGAACGCGGCCTATCCGCATTCCGTAAAGACCACGGTAGCAGCCGAATCGGCGGTCGGCTCAGTCCCGGTCTTCGACGAGGTGCAGCCGATGTTCGAGCTGCGCCACACGAAGCTCGAGCTCGTCCCATTCCTCGCGTGTCACGAGCCCTACCTCGCGGGCGAGCTCCTGGATGCGGCGCTTGGATCCCTCCCCCACGCGGATCGCATCCCCGCGCCAGCGTCCACTCAGGTCGTCGAACAGCGAGCGGAGCTCGTCGAGCCGCGGCCCGAGGACGGCCAGCAGCCGGTCGAGATCGCTATCTGGCACGGCCGTGCGGGCGTGACTTGCGCCGCTGACGGCGGCGCTCGCGCTTCGCCTCCGCGTCCCCGTCGGTGACCGCCGCCTCGATCACGTCCATCGGTGTCTCCGGCGTCGGCTCGGCGGCGGCCGCCTGCTCGGCTTCGGCCAGCAGACGGTTGCCCTTCGAGCCCTCGGGCGTGTCCTGCCCCCTGCGGCGCACGTACTCCGTGTCGCGGCGCTCCTTCCAGAGGTTCAGCAGCGGCGCGGCGATGAAGATCGACGAATAGGCGCCGGAGGTGACGCCGACGAGCAGCGCGAACGCGAAGTCCTTCAGCGTCGGGCCGCCGAAGAAGAACAGCGCGGCGACCGGAAGCAGAGTGATGAACGTCGTCGCCAGCGAACGGCGAATCGTCTCCCACAGCGAGACGTTCGTGATCGTCGCGAACGACGCGCGCCGCATGATCGGCACGTTCTCGCGGATGCGGTCGAAGATGATGATCGTGTCGTAGATCGAGTAACCGAGCACGGTCAGCACCGCGGCAACCGTCGATTCGGTCACCTCGCGTCCCGTCACCGAGTACACACCGACCGTGATCAGGACGTCGTGCAGCATCGCCGCGATCACCGGGATGGCGAAGGCGAGACCTCGGAAGCGGATCGTGATGTAGAGCGTGATCACGAGCATCGAGAAGAGGATCGCGAGAATCGCCGATTTGGCGATCTGCCGTCCGAAGCTCGACGAGACGTTCGTCGTTCCGGCAGCGATGTCGTGCACGTTCTGCTTGAGCAGCGTGGTCAGCCGGTCCTGCTGCGTCGCCGACAGCTTCTTCAGGCGGATCTGGAAGCTCTTGTAGCTCTCGCTTCCATACGCCGTGCCGCGCCCCTGGACGACAGCGTCGGCGCGGCCGATCGCCTTGGCCTGCGCCCGGACGAGCGAGATCGAGGTGGGCTTCGCCGTGCGGAAGGTGATCTGCGCGCCGCCCCTGAAGTCGATGCCGAGGTTGAGGCCGCGGAGGCCGAGCGAGCCGGCGCTGATCACGAGGATCGCGCCCGAGATCGCAAACCAGATGAACGTCCGCTTCATGAAGTCGATCTGCAGCCAACGGCCGCGCTGCGAGTGGCTCGCGCCCATGAACCTCGGGTTCTCGAACCAGCGGAAGCCGGCGAGGAGGCCGAGCATCGCGCGCGTCGCCGCGACAGAGGTGACCAGCGAGACGGCGGTGCCGATCAGCAGCATCAGCGCGAAGCCCTTGACGCCCGCGGTCGCGACCGCGAACAGGATCAGCGCCGTGATCGCGGTGACGACGTTCGCGTCGATGATCGTGTGGAAGCCCTTCGCATAACCGGCTGCGATCGCGGCGCGCACGGACTTGCCCGCGCGTGCTTCTTCCTTGATGCGTTCGAACACGACGACGTTCGCATCGGCCGCGACGCCGATGGTCAGGATCAAGCCGGCGAAGCCGGGCAGCGTCAACGTGACGCCCAGGAGGAGGATTGCGCCGTACATGAACGCCGCGTAGATACCGAGGCCGATCACGGCGACGAGGCCGAGGAAGCGGTAGAGGAAGAGCAGGAAGAGCGCGACCACGATCAGGCCGCCGATCGCCGCGTTCTGCGCCTGCTTCAGCGAGTCCTTGCCGAGCGTGGCCGACACGTCGGTGCGCTCGAGCGGCACGAAGGTGACCGGCAGCGCGCCCGTCTGCAGGACGAGCGCCAGGTTCTGCGCCTCCTTGAGGCTGCCGATCCCGGTGATCTGCGCGCCCGTGCCAGCCGGGTTGATCCCGTTCGGGTTCTGCGTCGGGTCGATCGCGGGCCAGGAGCGAATCTCGTTGTCCAGCACGATCGCGAACGCGCAGCTCTCCCTGCATTGCGCGCCCTGCCCTTGAATCTGGCCGCGCACGGCTTCGTTCTTGGTGACCTGCGCGAAGATCTTGTTGCCCTGGCCCGTGAACGAGAGCAGGACGATCGGAGCGCCGCTCGTCGGATCGAAGTCCTGCCGCGTGCCGGACAGGCTCAGGTCGGTGCCGCCCATGTTCGGGTACCTGCCGTTCGTCGCGTAGCGGTCGTTCGGATACGAGCCGTGCTTGAAGAGGTAGTAGTCGCTGTTCCCGCCCGGCGGCAGGCCGGTGCTGTCGGGGTCGCCCGGGCAGACGGTCGTCGTCGCGGCCGAGCAGGTCACGACCACGGTCTTCGCCGGCACCGGCAGCACGGTCCAGCCCTTCGGCGCCTTGCCGTGGTAGGCATCGAGCAGGCCGGCGTTCCCGGTGCGCTTGTCGCGGTGGAGCGTGACGATCGGTCCGGCTTTCTTCACCCAGACGACGGTGGTCTTCGTCTTTTTCTTCTTGCCCGTGCCGGTCGTCGTCTTGAGCTTGACGGGCTTGAAGAGGACGTAGCCGCTCGGCGTGCCCGCCTTCGCGACCGACTGCACCCGCGAGAGCAGGTCGTAGAGGTTCTGGACGGCGACCACCTTGCCGCTCGCGGTCACCGACGGCGGGACGAGCGCCGGGACGAGGTCGTACAGCTCGAGCTGCGCCGTGCTGCCGATGATCTGCGCGGCCTGCGCCGGGTCGTGCACGCCGGCCAGCTGGATCACGATCTCGTTGCTGCCCTGCTTGCGGATCTCCGGTGATGCGACGCCGAGCTTGTCGACGCGGCTGCGCATGATCGCGACGGAGCGGTCGAGGTCGGCGCTCGTCAGCTTGTGGGTGGGCGGCGGCTGCGCCTTGAGGACGACCTCGAGGCCGCCCTGCAGGTCGAGGCCCTTCTTCACGCCGCGGTGGCCGGGCGAGCCGGGGACGGCCAGATACGCCACGCCGCCGAGGGCGAGGATGATCAGGCCGATCAGGAACAGGTTGGAGCGCCGAGACGACACGCGCGGAGAAGGTTAGCTTGGTTCCCCGGATTCGCCGTGATCCGGTTCGACTTCGATCTCGACCTCCCGCGCAACGGCCGCGATCGCCCGGCGATCGACCTGGACGACGACCCCGGGAGCGATCTCGACGTGCACGAGATCGTCGACGAGCTCGCGCACCGTGCCGTGGATGCCGCCTGCGGTGATCACGTCGTCACCGGTCGCGACCGAGTCCTGCATCGCCGCATGCGACGTCCGCCGGCGGCGGGCGGGCAGCACGAAGAGCAGCCAGATGGCGCCGAAGACCAGGATCAAGATCAGGAATCCGCTCACTGGAGCCTTTCGAGTCGGTCGCGCTTGTAGGAGGCAAAGCCGCCGCGTTCGATCGCGTCGCGCGCGCCGCGGGTCAGCTCGATCAGGAAGCGTAGATTGTGGAGCGAGAGGAGGCGCAGGCCGAGCAGCTCGTTCTGGTTGACGAGGTGGCGGATGTAGGCCCGCGTGAAGCGCGTGCAGGCCGGGCAGTCGCAGCTCTCGTCGAGCGGCGCCTGGTCGCGCGCGAACTGCGCGTTGCGGAGGTTGATGCGCCCGCCGCGGGTGAGCGCGCTGCCCGTACGGGCCGTGCGCGTCGGCAGGACGCAGTCGAACATGTCGACGCCCGCCTCGATCACTTCGAGGATCCCTTCGGGGTCGCCGATGCCCATGAAATAGCGCGGCTTGTCTGCGGGCAGGAGCGCGGCGCACCAGTCGGTGGTCTCGAACATCGCCTCGCGGTCCTCGCCGATCGCGAGCCCGCCGATCGCGTTGCCGTCGAAGTCGAGCGCCGCGATCTCCTCGGTCGAGCGCCGTCGCAGCTCCGGGTCGACGCCGCCCTGCGCGATCCCGAAGCGCAGCTGGCCGTCCGCGCGCAGTGCGTTGCGCTGCCGCTTCGCCCACTCGGTGGTGCGGCGAACTGCCTCTTCGAGCTTGCGGCGCGAGACACCGGCGGCCGGCACCTGGTCGAGGCACATCGCGATGTCGCTACCGAGCTTGGTCTGGATCTCCGCCGCGAGCTCGGGCGTGAAGCGTGCCTCCGCGCCGTCGTACACGCTCCGGAACGTCACGCCTTCGTCGTCGACTCTCGCGATCGTGTCGCGCAGCGAGAAGACCTGGAAGCCGCCCGAGTCGGTGAGGATCGGCAGGTCCCACGACATGAAGCGGTGCAGCCCACCGAGCTCTGCGATCACGTCCTCGCCGGGGCGGAAATGCAGGTGGTAGGTGTTTCCGAGCAGGATCTGCGCGCCAAGGTCGCGCACCTCGTCCGGGTGCAGCGACTTGACGGTGCCTTTCGTCCCGACCGGCATGAAGACGGGCGTGCGCACCTCCCCGTGCGCCGTCCGCAGCACGCCGGCGCGCGCCGCCCCGTCGGTCGCCTGAACTTCGAAGATGCGGCTCACAGGATCAGCATCGCATCGCCGAAGGAATAGAAGCGGTAGCGCTCGTCGATCGCGAGCTCGTACAGGCGCCGGACCTCCTCCACGCCCGCGAACGCCATCACGAGGGCGAGCAGGGTCGAGCGCGGGAGGTGGAAGTTCGTCAGGAGCTGGTCGACGCGGCGGAAGGTGAAACCGGGAGTGATGAAGAGCTCGGTGCGGCCGAAAAGCGGCGCACCGTCGGCGAGCGTCTCGAGAACGCGCACCGTCGTCGTGCCCACCGCGAGCACGCCCCGCGCCGCTCGGATCCGCTCCCACGCCGCGGGCTCGACCGAATAGCGCTCGCCGTGGATGCGGTGCGCCTCGACAACCGCCTCCTGCAACGGCCGGAACGTGTCGAGGCCGACGTGCAGCGTCACGCGCTCGACATCGAGCCGCGCGAGCACGTCCGGCGTGAAGTGCAGCCCGGCCGTCGGGGCCGCCGCCGAGCCGCGCTCGCGCGCATAGACGGTCTGGTAGCGCTCGGGGTCGTCGAGCGGCTCCGTGATGTACGGCGGCAGCGGCACGGCACCGTGCGGCTCCCCCTCGAGCCGCACGCGCCAACGCCCCTCGCCGAGATGCTCGAGCAACTCGACCGGGCCGTGGCGCTCGCCTGCGTGCAGCCTCCGCGTGGGGCGTGCGAGCGCCTCCCACACGTCTCCGTCGATCTGCTCGAGCAGCAGCACCTCGCCGCGCGGGCGCTCGATCGGGATGCGCGCAGGCACGACCCGTGTGTCGTTCACGACCGTGAGGGCGTCGACCAGCGCAGGCAGCTCACGGAACACGTGGTGCGACACCTCGCCGGTCGAACGCGCATAGACGAGCAGGCGCGACTCGTCGCGCCGCTGCGCCGGGTGCTGCGCGATCAGCTCCTGCGGCAGGTCGTAGTCGAGCTCACGGGCCTCCATCCGGTGCTGACGGTAGCTTCGCCCATGATGGAAGAGATCCGTGAAGCTCTCCGCGAGGGCCTCCGCGAGGAAGCGGCCCCGATCGCACGCCGCCTCGCCGAGGTGAAAGGCCTTTCGAACAACGCGATTCGCCGGCTCGAGAAGCTCGAGCACTCGATCGACGCCGAGCGGGACGCGCGCATCGACGACCTGGCACTGCTCGTCGAGCTGCTCACCGAAGGCTGGCGCGGGCTGAACGCGCGGCTCGACCGGATCGAGGCGGCGCTCCAGCCCGCCGAGACCAACGTCGTGAAGCTCCGCGAGAGCGCTTAAGCCGGCAGCACCAGTTCGAAGCGGGAGCCCTTGCCGACCTCGGACTCGAGGTCGATGCGGCCGCCGAGCGCGGTCGACAGCTCCTTCGCGATCGCCAGGCCGAGCCCCGTGCCACCGCTCATGTTCGAGACGAACGGGCGGAAGAGCCGCTCGCGCGCCTCCGGCGAGATGCCCGGGCCGGTGTCCTCGACGGCCACGCGCACGGTGCCGTTCCGCTGTGCCAGCTCGAGCGAGATGCGGCCGCCGTTGGGAGTCGCGTGGAACGCGTTCGAGAGCAGGTTGCCGACGACCTGCAGGACGCGGTCGCCGTCGGAGACGATCACCGGCCGCGCATCGAGCTGCTGCCGGTAGTCGATCGAGCGATGCTGTGCCTCGTCGCGGTAGCGCTCGTACGCCTGCCCGACGAGCGTCGCCATGTCGACCTCTTCCGTCGTGACGGTGAACCGGTGCGTGTCGAGCTTCGCGAGGTCGAGGATGTCGCCGACGAGGCGTTCGAGCCGCTGCGTCTCCGCCTCCACCGTCTCGAGTGAGGTGTGCCTGAGCTCGGGGTCGTCGATCACCCCTTCGAGCAGCGCTGACACGTGGCCGCGGATCGCGGTGAGCGGCGTGCGCAACTCGTGCGAGACCGACATCAGGAAGTTCCGCTCCATCTGCTCGACCTCACCGAGACGGTGCGCCATTTCCGCGACACGCGCGCTCAAATGGCCGAGCTCGCCGGGCGCATTCGGCGGCACCTTCACGTCGTAGTTGCCCGCCGCAACTTCGTCGACAGCGTCCGACAGCTGCAGCACCGGCCGCACGATGCGCCGGGAGAGGTACCACGCGAGCAGCGTCGCGATCAGCAGGCCGAGCACGCCGGCGATCGCGAGCCGCTCGATTAGGGAGATGACCTGCTGCCGGACGTCGGTCTTCGGCGTCGCGACCACGAGCGCGCCGATCGTCGTGCCGGACGACGCGATCGGGTTGGCGACGGCGAGTAACGTCGTGTGCGTGCCCGGCGGCGTGAAGTCGAACGTCAGCGACTTGCCGACGTGCCAGT
>PLDP01000182.1 GCA_003136795.1 Actinomycetota bacterium | reverse complement strand
CGTACCCAGCGGGATTTTCTTTTTGCACGGGGAAGCACCTTCGGTTCTCCCCCGTGGGCCCCCTCTCCGACACGTTGCAACTCGTCGCGGGCGAGCACGGGCAAAGCCCGCACTCGCGACGGTTCGCGGTGCATCAGCCGCCCGCGCCAAAACCGAATCTGATTCGGCCGTAGGCCGAACCAGATTCGCGAGTGCGACATCTGGTGTTGAATCCCATCGTGGACTTTGAGCTCTCCGACGAGCAGCTGCTGATCAAGCAGACGGCTCGCGCGTTCTGCGACGCCGAGATCGCGCCGCACGCGGCCGAGTGGGATCGCACCGAGACGATCGACCGCGGGATCGTCGCCAAGCTCGCCGAGCTCGGCTTCCTCGCGGCGGCCCTGCCGGAGGAGCACGGCGGGATGGGCCTCGACCTGGTCTCCTACACCCTGGTCGTCGAGGAGATCGGACGCGCCGACTCGAACGTGCGCGGCATCGTCTCGGTCTCGAACGGGCTCTACGGCAAAACCGTCGCCAAGTGGGGCAGCGAGGAGCAGCGCGCGCGCCTCCTCCCCGGCCTCGCCGACGGCAGCGAGCTCGGCTGNNCGCGACGGCGGCGACTGGCTGCTGAGCGGCCAGAAGATCTTCATCACGCTCGGCTCGTGGGCGGCGCACGCGCTCGTCTTCGCCCGCACCGGTGAGGCGGGGCCGCGCGGGATCACCTGCTTCGTCGTCCCGACCGATGCGCCCGGCTTCGAGGCGCGGCCGATCAAGGGCAAGCTCGGNNTCGGCGAGCTCGGCGGCGGGTTCAAGGTCGCGATGTCGGCGCTCGACCACGGCCGCATCTCGCTCGGCGCCGGCTGCGTCGGCATCGCGCAGGGCTGCCTCGACGCGTCAGTGTCTTATACGAAAGAGCGCAAGCAGTTCGGGCGGCCGGTCGCGAGCTTCCAGCTCGTGCAGGAGCTGCTCGCCGACATCGCGGTCGAGACCGAAGCTGCGCGCCTCCTCGTCTGGCGCGCGGCCGCCACTGCCGACCGTGGCGAGCGGCACACCGTCGAAGCGTCGTATGCGAAGTACTTCGCGAGCGAAGTCGCCGTGCGCGCGGCCAACGCGGCGGTGCAGGCACACGGCGGCTACGGCTACGTCGACGAGTACCCGGTTGGCAAGTACCTGCGCGACGCGCGGGTGACGACGCTCTACGAAGGCACGAGCCAGATCCAGAAACTCCTGATCGGACGGGCGCTCACCGGCGAGAACGCGTTCACCTAGAAATCGTCCGCACCGAGCGATCTTTCGCACATGGACGCACTTGCGGACACGCCCCGCTCCGGCGTACTCTGCGGCTCCCGCCGGGTGCGGAGCGCGAGTAGGTCGAAGCCTCGCTGAGCGACTCAGGCGCGCGCAAGCGCGAATGGGCCGGTCGGTGAGGTGGACGAAAGCGCCACCGCACCAGGCGGGTTTTTTTACGGTCCGCCCGGCGCTCGCCGCGACCGTCGCCTCTGCGGTCGCCCTACAGCTGCGAGCAGCGTCGCAAGCAGGATCGTGAGCACGATGTTGCGTGCGACCAGCAGCTCGATGCCGCCTCGATCCGCGTGCACGACGACCGCGAGGTAGTGCACCGGGTACCAGATGTTCGTCAGCACGAGCGATGCGACGAGCAGCCAGGTCGCGCGCCACGAGACGAGTGGCACCACGGGCAGCAGCCAGACGAGGTACTGAGGCGAGAGCACACGGCCGAACACGACGGCAGCGCAGAGCGTCGCCGCCCAGGCGAGCACGAGTCCTTGGTGCGAGCGAACGAGGCGCGGGGCGTTGAACCAGATCAACCCGAGCGAGACGAGAAAGGCAATCGTCGTGAGAACGGCGAGCAGGAGGCCCGACGTCCCACCCAGACCGTAGGTGTGCGCCTCCGAGACGACCCCGACGTTCAGCACGCCGAACGAATGCGCAAGCTGCGCGAGGCTCGCAAGCGGCGTCTCGATCTGCAGATGACGCCCCACCTGGTCGCGGATGCTCGAGATCACACCGTGCGGCGCGAGCACGAGAAACGGGACGAACACCGCACCGCAGGCGAGGGCGAACGCCGCGACCGCACGCGCGCCCGCCTTGCGCCCGGCGCCGATCACGACGAGCGGCAAGAGCAGCACCGGATAGAGCTTCACCGCCGTCCCGAGCCCAAGCGCGGCGCCGGCCCACGCATGCCGGCGTCGTAACGCCAGCAGGAGCGCGACAACCGTGAGCAGCGCCGGCAGCGCGTCGAATCGCTTCAGCACGAGCGGACCGAGGAGCAGAGGCGCCAGCGCGACGACGAACGCCGCACGCGGCCGACGGGCGAGCAGCGAGATCGTGAGCGCGAGGAGCGCGAGCATCCCCCACTCGAACCGTATGGCGTAGGTGTGCTCGCGCGGCGCTCCCAGCGCGGGCGGGACGATCGCGGCGAGCGCGCCCGGCGGATACTCAAGGTGAAGGTCGCGGTACGGCACCGCCCCGTGCACGATCTTCGCGGCATATCCCGAGAACACGTCGAGGTCGCCGCCCTCGGGCCCGAGCCCGAACGCGGGCACGAGCGCCGTCGCCGCCGCAAGAACGAGCAGCGCGAGCAGGGTGGTAAGTCGAAGGCGAAAAGCCATACCCGGTAGCGATAGCACCGGGCTCGCGCTCGCGCTGGAGTGGCTAGCGGGCGAGGTGGAACGGCGCCGAGCGCCAGGCGGCCCAGAGCCAGTACCAGGCGGGTAGCTTCTTCGGCGCCCTCGCGGGCCGTGTGCCGTGGCCGTGCTGCGCGTCGTAGAGATCCCACGCCCAGCGCGGCAACACGCGCGGCACGGCGGTGGGGCGTTTCGCCGGGACGACGACGATCGCGCGCGACGGCGTGCTGAGATTGCCGGCAGCGTCGACGGCCTGCACGCGATAGACGCTCTGCGCGTTCGGCTGGAAGGTGTGGACGATCGCCCGCCGGTTCGCGGCCGGGACCGTCGCCAGCGGTGCGCCGTCGAGCAGGACGTTGTACGAGACGACCGCGCCGGCATTGTCGGTGGACGCCAGCCAGCTGAGGCGGAGCGAGCCCTGCACGAACCGCCCGGCGAAACCGTCCGGCTGCGACGGCGGAATCGTGTCGGGAAGCAGCGCGAAGTACCCGGGCACGGTCGTCTGGATGTCGACGCCGCCGTCGGAGGTCGCCGTGTACGCGGTCTTCGGCAGCGGCGTCCACGTCAGTCCGTCGGTGGAGAACGACGGCGCCAGGCCGGTCGCGCCGGTGATGTGCAGCGTCACGGCCGCGCCGAAGGTCGTGACCGGGGTCGAAGTGTCGGTGTCCGTGACGGTCAACTGCACGGCATAGCCGTTCGCGGGCGGCGGAGCCTCCGGCGTCAGCGTCACGGCGACCGGCGTCGTGAACGCGCCGTCGGGCCAGGAGACGAGGGCGCGGTTGTCACCCGAGCCGACCGAGCCGGCCGGCGGCGGAGGCGGAGGCGGCGCAGGCACGACGCCGCCCAGCACCGGGCCGTCGACGTAGTTGCTGTCGATGTTGATCGTGACCCCGCCCCACGTCTCCTTGTGACCGCCCTTGTACTGGTGCACGCGCTGGTGGTTCGCCCAGAGGCTGTCGCTCACATGCGGGTCGCCGAAGACGCTCTCGACGCCGTTCCAGTCGGCGATCCACGCGGCGTCGGGAAGCGACGAGAGCGCGGCGATGTCGCGGATCGTCGAGGCGGCGCTGCCGTAGACGCCGGCGACGAAGCCCTGGGCGTGCAGTTCGTCCACCCAGGCCGTGACGAATGACTGCACGACCTTCGTGCACGTCGCGTTCGTCGTCGAGTAGCCCTCCATGTCGAAGTAGATCGGAGTGCCACCCGGCAGGCCGAACTTCGCGGTGAGCGAAACAGCGTCGTCCGCGGCCGCGCCGCCCTGGTTCGACGCGGTCGTCAGATTCGACGAGATCTTCGCGAGCTTCGTGTCGCTCACGCAGGGCGCCTGCAGGCCGACGTAGAGCGGCAGCAGGCTCCAGCCCGACGCGAGCGTCGACGACACCCACGACGCGTTCAGGTTCCCGTCGGCGCAGGCGCGATTGACGCCGCCGAGGTAGATGCCGAGCGAGCGGTACGGCGAGGCGCTCCAGGCGTTCAGCGACGCGGTCGACGGCGCGGTGCACGCGTCGAACCCGTACCCGGTGAACACGCCCGCACGCGCAGCCCTGTTCGCCGCCGACCCACTGGCCGGCAGCAGAACGATCAAAACCGCTGCCAGGACCCCCAACCTGCGCACGGCAACAGGATGCCGAACACCTGTAAGGAGAACCTAAGGCATCAGACGTGAACCTGGTTTCGCCTGCGGCGAGAACCAGGTTCAGAACGCTGCGAGCGCTTCGAGCAGCCGATCGACCTCGCCGAGCGTGTTGTAGTGCGCGATTCCCGCGCGCAGCGATTGTTTCGGCAGGCGGGGGCCGAGCGAGACGCAGTACCAGTTGTCGGCGGACCAGATGCCGATTCCGCGCTCGCCGAGCCGGTGAGCGACGTCGACGGCAGGCACGCCCTCGACGTTGAACAGGAACGTCGGCACGCGGCCGTCCATCGTCGGCGGCCCATACAACGTGACGTTGGCCGGCAGCTTGTCGATGAAGTGCGCGCCGAGGCCGCGCTCGTAGTCGCGAACCGCGCTCATGCCGCCGATCGAGTCGAGATAGGCGATCGTCGCACTGAACCCGGCGAGCAGCTCGTAGGGCAGCGTGCCCGTCTCGAACTTTCGGCCGACCGGAGTCGAAGCGGACGGACGCGCCTTGTACGGGCGCCACGTCTCTGCGAGCTCGCGGCGCACGTAGGCGATGCCGAGATGCGGTCCGCAGAACTTGTACGGCGAACAGAGCAGCACGTCGCAGCCGATCTCTTGCACGTCGACCGGCTCGTGCGCCGCGTAGTGCACGGCATCGATCCACGAGATCGCGCCCGCCTCACGCGCGAGAGTGCAGATGCGCTTCGCATCCGCGAGCGACCCGGTCGCGTTCGAGGCGATCGCGAAGGCGACGACGCGCGTGCGTTCGGAGAGCTGCCGCTCGAGGTCGTCGTAGTCGACCGTCAGCGCGTCCGTCACGCCCGCAACGCGTACCTCCATTCCCTTGTCGGCCGCAAGCTCGACCCACGGCGCGACGCCGCCGTCGTGGTCGAGCTCGGTGGTGAGCACCTCGTCGCCCGCCTGGAAGTCGCGGCCCGCGGAACGGGAGATCGCAAAGTCGAGCGTCGTCATGTTCATGCCGAACGAGATCTCGTCGGGCGTGCAGCCGAGAAAGCGCGCCGCATCCTCCTTGGCGCGCGCGAGGATCGCCTCGACGGCGCGGCCGGTCGCGTACGGCGCGCCGAGGTTCCCCGACGCCTCCCGCAGCGCGTTCGCGATCGCCTGGCCGACCTCGTCCGGCACCTGTGTGCCGCCCGGCGCGTCGAAGAACGCGAAGCCCTTCTGCAGCGACGAGAACCGCTCGCGGAGCGCCTCGACGTTCACGGCTGCTCTCCGACGAGGATCCGGCTGAGCACGGCGGGGTCGATGTTGCCGCCCGAGACGATGCACACCACCTTCTTCGCGCCCGCAAGCCGCGACGACACGGCGACCGCGACGGACAGCGCGCCGGCGCCCTCGGCGATCACACGCGTGCGCTCGGCGACGAGCCGCACCGCATCGGCCACCTCGCCGAGCGGCAGCGCGAACGCGCCGTCCAGGAGCTGCGAGGCCTGTTCCCACACGCGCGGGATCAGCTCGCGGCTACCGGAGCCGTCGACAAACGACGCTGTGTAGTCGACCGCCGTCGGCGTGCCGGCCGCGAGCGTCGCCGCGACGGGCGCGCCGGTCTCCGGCTCGGCGGCGTAGAAGCGCACCTCCGGCCGCGTGGCCTTGACGGCGCTCGCGATCCCGGTCAGGAGCCCACCCCCGCCGTACGGGACGACGACCGTGTCGAAGTCGGGCAGCTGCTCGAGCAGTTCCAGCCCGATCGTGCCGTTGCCCGCCATCACGCGGTCGTTGTCGACCGGATGAATGAAGAGACCTGAGGCGCCCTCATAGCGGCCGGTGACGAGCACCTGCCACCACTCCTCGTAGGGCACCTTGATCACGCGGCCGCCATAGCGCTCGATCGCGTCGATCTTCGTCTGGGGCGCGTGGTCCGGGACGACGATCGTCGCGGGCACGCCGCGCAGGCGCGCCGCGTAGGCAACGCCTTGCGCCATGTTCCCGGCGCTCGCGGTCAGCACGCCGCCCGCGAGCTCCTCGTCGGTCGCCTGCAGGATCGCGTTGCCGGCGCCGCGGATCTTGAACGAGCGCACCGGTTGCAGCACCTCGAGCTTCAGCCAGATCTCCGCGTCCGAGTCGACGTCGAGGCGAACGAGCGGCGTGCGGATCGCCGTTCCTTCGAGCACCTCCCGCGCGCGCTTGATCTCCTCGACCGCGATCACAGCGAGACAACCGAGCCGACGTTCTCCGCTTCGGCGCGGCGCAGCACGTGCTCGGCGGCCGCGAGATCCTCGACGGCGAGGCCGAGCGACTTGAACACGGTCAGCTCGTCGTCCGAGCGCCGCCCCTCTCCCGCGCCGATCAAGAGCTCGCCGATCTCGGCCCGGATGTGCTCCGGCCCGATCGCGCCATCGCGCTGCGCGAACAGGAAATCACCGGCCTCGTTGATCGTCGACTCGCGCCGGTCGACGAAGAGCGCTGCATCGCGCATCGTCGCCGTATCGAGCTCGCGCGTCGTCGGGATGCTCGAGCCGACCGCATTGATGTGCACACCCGGCTTCAGCCACGCGCGCTCGAGGATCGGCTCGGCGGCCGAGGTCGCAGTGACGACGACGTCGGCGTCGCGCACGGCCTCCTCGGCCGAGCCTGCCTCCTCGACGCCTTCGATGCGGCCCGGCGTGCGGCTCCAGACGACGACGCGGTCGAAGTCGCGCACCGCACGCATCGCGTCGAGATGCGAACGCGCCTGGATCCCCGCGCCGAGGATCGCAAGCGTTCGCGCATCCTCACGGGCCAGGAGCCGTGTCGCGACGCCGGAGACGGCCGCGGTTCGCACCGCGGTGATCGCGCCGGCGTTCAG
>PLDP01000195.1 GCA_003136795.1 Actinomycetota bacterium | reverse complement strand
GCGCTCGCTGCTGCGGCTGCCCGACGGCGTCGACCCTGCCGCGGTCGCGCCGCACGCGGATGCGGGACTCACCGCCTACCACGCCGTGCGACGTGTGGCGCACCTCGCGGTCCCCGGTTCGACGGCCGTCGTGATCGGCGTCGGCGGCGTGGGGCACATCGCGCTCCAGCTCGTCCGCGAGCTCGGCTCGAGCAGGGTGATCGCCGTCGACACCGACGAGCGCCGCCGCCGCCTCGCCGCCGAGCTCGGCGCCGACGAGGTCCTCGACGGTGCGGACGCCGTGCGCGAGGCGACCGACGGTCGCGGCGCCGACATCGTCTTCGACTTCGTCGGCACCGACCAGACGCACGCCGCCTCGGCGGCGATGCTCGCGCGCGGCGGGACATATTCGGTGATCGGCTACGGCGGGACGATCTCGATCCCGTCGGGCGCGCTCGTCGTCAACGAGCACTCGGTGATCGGAAGCCTCGTCGGCACGTGGGTCGATCTCTACGAGCTGCTGCAGCTGCACGCGGCGGGCAAGGTGACGCTGAAGACGGAGATCCATCCGCTCGACTCGGTGAACGACGTGCTCGCGAAGCTGCGCGACGGCGAGGTCACGGGCCGCGCCGTGCTCGTCCCGTAGAACCTGGTTGCCGGCGCAGCCGGAACCAGGTTCCGCGTCTTAGGCGCTGCTCGGAAGGTCGTAGACATGAACCTGGTTTCGCCTGCGGCGAAAACCAGGTTCAGTCCACGCTCGCGCCGCGCAGCAGGTAGGCCGAGCGGAGGATGTCCGGCTCGTCCTTCAGGCGTTGCGACGTGCCCTCGTAGTGGATCCGTCCGCCCTCGATCACGTACGCCTTCTCGGCGAGCCCGAGCGCGACGTGCGCGAACTGCTCGATCAGCAGGACGCCGACACCGGACTCGGCCACCGTGGCGAGCGTCGGAACGAGGCGCTTGACAATCACCGGTGCGAGGCCGAGCGAGAGCTCGTCGACGAGGAGGATCTTCGGCTGCGAGACGAGCGCCTGGGCCAGCACGAGCATCTGCTGCTCGCCGCCGGAGAGCAGGCGCGCCTGGATCTCCCAGCGCTTCTGCAGTTCCGGGAAGAGGTCGAGCGCGTACTCGAGCCCGGTTGCCGCATCGGCACGGCTGAGCGCGTAGGTCGCGACGCGCAGGTTGTCCTGCACGGTCAGGTCGGTCAGAAGCCGGCGGCCTTCGGGAACGACCGCGACGCCGGCGGCGCGGATCCGCTCCGGGCGCATCCCGGTCAGGTCTCGCTCGCCGAGCAGGACGCGCCCGTCGCTCGGGCGGAGCACGCCGCCGACCGCGAGCACGAGGGTCGACTTCCCGGCGCCGTTCGCGCCCAGCAATGCGGTCACCTGGCCGGGCGGGATCTCCATCGAGACCTCGCGCACGACCGGATGCCCACCCCGCGGGACCGAGAGGGACTCGAGCCGCAGGCTCTCGCTCACAGCTCCTCCTCCGTGCCGAGGTAGGCGCGTATCACGTGCTCGTTGCGGAGCACCTCAGCGGTCGGGCCCGAGGCGATCAGCTTGCCGAAGTCGAGGACGGCGGTCGTCTCGCAGCAGGCGGAGACCAGAGCCATGTCGTGGTCGACGAGGATCACGAGCGCGCCGTACCGCTCCGGGATCTGCTTGATCACGGCCGAGAGGTGGCCGGTCTCCTCGTCGGGAAGCCCGGCGGCCGGCTCGTCGAGCAGCACCACGCGCGGCCGGCCGACGACGGCTCGGGCGACCTCGACGAGTCGCCGCTCGCGCGCGCCGAGCCTTCCGACCTTCGAGCTCGGGTTCGCGTTCAGGCCGACGAATTCGATCGCGCTGAGCACGTCGTCACGTCGCGCCGAGCGCTTCGCGCCGGAGTGCTCGTGGATCATCGCCACGTTGTCGAAGATGGAGAGTTGCTCGACCGCCATCTCGGTCTGGAACGTCCGGCGAAGCCCCCAGCGCGCACGCCGGTAGTCGGCCATCTTCAGGAGGTTCTCACCGAAGGCGGTGACGGTGCCTGCGGCCGGCCGCACGAACCCGCTGAGCACGTTGAAGAAGGTCGTCTTGCCGGCGCCGTTCGGTCCGATCAGGCCGCACGTCCCGCCGGGGAAGACGACCGAGACGTCGTCGATCGGCGTCACGCCCGCGAACCGGACGGTCAGCGCCGTGACCTCGATCATTTCTCCGTCCCCCGCGCGCGCGGCAGCTTGCGGAAGCCGCTGAAGATCAGCCGTGCGAGGCTCGCCATGTCCTTCGGGAACTGGTCGACGAGACCGCCGGGCGCGGTCAGCAGGACCTGCAGCAACCCGGCGCCGAAGATGATCAGCAGGAAGTTCGGGTTCAGGCCCCACTGCGCCTGGAAGAGGAACGGAAGCAACTGATTGAAGACCCCGGCGAGGATTGCGCCCCAGATGCTGAAGATGCCGCCGATCAGAGCGGTCGCGGCGAGCGTCAGCGAGTCCTGCGTCTGGAAGGTGATCGCGCGCGGCACTCCGACCTGGGCTGCGAGGAGGCAGCCGGCGACTCCGGTCACGAATGACGCGAGCGCGAACGCCCAGAGCTTGTAGAGCGTGATGTTGACACCGGCCGCGATCGCGGCCGGCTCGCTCTCGCGGATCGTCGCCCAGGCACGGCCGGGCTTGGTGGAGACGTGGACGAGCGCGAGCAGGAAGAGGATCGCGCACACGATCACCGTGTAGCGGTAGTAGGCGACGTCCGCGACCGCCCATGACGGCCGCCGCACGGGCGGCGTGCTCGTCGTCAAGGCGCCCGTGCTTGCCTTCCCCAGGAAGCCATTGTTTCCGCTCGGGAAGTCGTTCACCGAGAGAAAGACCGTGGTGGCCCCCGCGAACATCAGCGTGATCAGCGCGAGATAGAGGCCCGAGAGGCGGAGCGCCGGCAGGCCGACGAGGACCCCGATCACGCAGGTGATGCCGCCCGCGAGGAGCAAGAGAAACGGGAACGGGAGCGAGGTCGCGTACGCAAACCGCGTGCCGATCCAGCAGCCGATCGTCAGCAGCGCCACCTGGCCGAGCGAGATCATTCCGACGCGGCCGTAGAGAATTCCGAACCCGAGAGCGACGACCGAGTAGATGGCGACGCTCGTGAACGTCGTGATCCAGTCGGCGCCCGCGGTGTGCGGCAGCACGAAGAGCGCGACCGCGAGCAGGGCGACCGCGACCGTCGCCCGCACGGCCACGCCGCGCTGGAGGTACGCGCTCAGGGGGCTCAATTCGCGGTCCTGGAGAGCGTCACGACACGACGGCGTGACAGATAGAGCAGCGCGGCGATCGCCAGCACGAACGGTGCGGCAGACCGGTAGGCGGAGATGCTCGTGTACGGGCTCAGGATGGACTGGCCGAGACCGACCGCCAGGCCGCCGACGAACGTCGCCCACAGCGAGCGAAGCCGGCCGATCAGGGCCGCGGCGAGCGACGAGATGACGAGGAACGTCAGCGCCGTGTAGTCGAGCGAGGTCAGGAGGTCGGGCAAGATCAGCCCGGCCGCGCCGCAGGCCAGGCCCGAGCCGAACCAGGCTGTCGCCTCGACCTTGCGCACGGGCACGCCGAGCAGCGCGGTCGCCTCACGGTCGTTGGCGAGCGCCCGCATCGCGGTGCCGAGGTTCGTCACGCGCAGGAAGATGGTGGCGCCGACCGTGATCGCGAACGCGAGGCAGAGCGCGATGATCTGCGTCAGGTTCACGGTCGTTTGCAAGATCACGTAGTGCGTGTTCGTCGTGCCGAGCGGCAGGAACCGCGCAAAGGCACCTCCTGCAGGCGCGCGCCAGGCCATCAGGCCGAGCAGGATCAGCGCGAGCCCGAGCGTGCCCATCATCTTCACGAGTGCGTCGCGTCGCGCGAAGGCGGGGCCNNAGCCAGTGCGGCCAGCTCGTGTGGTTGAGGATGTCGTAGGCGATCAGGGCGCCCGCGGCTCCGATTGCGCCAAACGCGAGGTTCAGCACGCCGGTCGCGCGGTAGAGCACGACCAGCCCGACGCCCGACAGCGCGTACACGCCGCCGAACGCCAGGCCGATGACGATGTACGGCTTGAGAAAAAGCCAATCGACACCGAACACGCTGAACGCGAGTAGAGCGGTCATGCGGAGCCTTCGGACACCCTGATC
>PLDP01000213.1 GCA_003136795.1 Actinomycetota bacterium | reverse complement strand
AGGAGACGCCCTCTCCGGCCGTGGGGACGGAGCTGCGGAACCGGATCGGAAAGATCGCCATCGACGCCGCCCGCGCTGCCGGCTATCGCTCCGCCGGGACGGTCGAGGGCCTGCTCGCGCCCGACGGCTCCTACTACTTCATGGAGATGAACACGCGCATCCAGGTGGAGCACACGATCACGGAGGTCGTTGCGGGCGTCGACATCGTGCGCGCGCAGGTGCAGATCGCAGCGGGCGAGCGCCTCGAGTTCACGCAGGACCAGATCCGGCTGCAGGGGCACGCGATCGAGTGCCGCATCAATGCCGAGGACGTTGCGAACGGCTTCCTGCCCTCGCCCGGAAGGATCACGCTGTACCGCGAGCCGGCAGGCCCGGGTGTGCGCGTCGACTCCGGCGTCGCCGAGGGCTCGGAGATCTCACCGCTCTACGACCCGATGATCGCCAAGCTGATCGTCCGCGGCGCCGACCGCGAGGACGCGATCGGTCGCATGTTGCGCGCGCTCGGCGAGTTTCAGATCGGCGGTGTGAAGACGCTGATCGGCTTTCACAAGGCGCTGCTCTCGCATCCTTGCTTCCGTGCGGGCGAGACGTGCCACGGGATCGTCGAATCCGAGCTGCTCGCGTTGCGCGCGCAGGAGCTCGCCGGCGAATCGGCGCGTGGCGCCGCGCCGGGCGCAGGCGGAACGGTCGAGCGCACGACCTTCGCGGAGGTCGACGGCCGCCGCGTCGAGGTGAAGGTGCTCGTGCCCGAGCCGCCGTACCGCGAGCTCGCGCGTCGCAGGCGGGAGCGCGCGTCGGCGGGCGCCGGCGGCGGCGCCTCCGACCGGGTGACGAGCCCGATGCAGGGCACCGTCCTGCAGGTGCGGGTCACAGACGGCGACACGGTCGAGCCGGGGCAGGTGCTGTGCATCGTCGAGGCGATGAAGATGGAGAACGAGGTCGTTGCGCACACGACCGGCACCGTCAGGGAGCTGGCGGTCGTGCCGCTGCAGCCGATCTCGATCGGCCAGCAGATCTGCGTGATCGAGCCCTCCTAGAGGGTCCGCTGATAGGAGCGGAACGTCCGCGTCGCCCAGGCGCTCGTGACGGCGGTGAGCGCGAGCAGCAGCAACAGGTGCCAGCCGACGACCGACCAGTCGGTCCCCGGCAGCACGACCTCGCGCGCGGCGCGCACGCCCCAGTCGACCGGATTGAACTCCGCCGCCACCTGCATCCAGTGCGGCATCTGCGACTTCGCGATCATCGTCGACGAGAGGAAGAGCAGCGGCAGGCCGACGAAGTTCGCGACGGCGATCATCGTCGCCTCGCGCCTCGTCAGGAGCGCGATCCCCTGCGAGAAACCGGCGAACGCGCTGTTCACGAGCATGCCCGCGAGGATGATGACGAGCCAGCCGAGCGCGCCCGTATGAATGCGCACGCCGAGCGCGAGCGACACGATCAGGATGATGATCCCCTGGATCGCGGCGGTCAGCGCCGAGCGCACGATCTGCGACAGCACGATCGAGAGCCGAGACGCAGGCGTCGCGAGGAAGCGCTCGACGACCTTGTGCTCGAGGTCGCTGATCATCGCCATGCCGCTCCAGGTCGCCCCGAAGAAGCCGTTCATGACGACGATCGCGGGTGCGAGGAAGGTGACGTATGAGCCGGTGCCGAAACCGCCGAGCCGCGTCACGTTCTTGAAGAGCTGCCCGTAGAGGATCAGCCAGACCATCGGCTGGATCACCATCATCACGATCCAGATCGGCTCGCGCATCAGGTTGCGCGCCTGCCGCAGGACCATGAACCACGTGTGGCGCGCGACGGTCACTCGCCGCGATCCTCGGACTGGAAGTCGCGGCCCGTGTAATGGAGGTAGACGTCGTCGAGCGACGGGCGCGACACGGAGACCGACTCCACGACGATGCCCGCGCCCTCGAGCGCCGAGATGATCCCCGGCAGCGCGCGGCCGCCGTTCTCGACGCGCGCCACGACCGTGCGACCGTCGATCACCTGCTCCGGTCGCGCGCCGACGCCGGCCAGCACGTCCTTCGCCTGGTCGACGGCGCCGTTCGCCAGCTCGACGTGGACCGCGTCGCCCTGCAGGAGCGCCTTGAGCTCGCCGGGCGTTCCCTCGACGACGATCGTTCCCTGCGACACGATCGCGAGCCGGTTCGCCAGCCGGTCCGCCTCCTCGAGGTAGTGCGTCGTCAGCAGGATCGTCAACGACTCCGCCTGGGCGAGCCGCGTCACCTCGTCCCACATCTCGACCCGCGCTTCCGGGTCGAGGCCCGTCGTCGGCTCGTCGAGGAAGAGCACGCGCGGCCGGTGCACGAGGCCGAGCGCGATGTCGAGCCGGCGGCGCATGCCGCCCGAGTAGCCGCGCACGACCCGGTCCGCGGCGTCCGCGATCCCGACGAGCTCGAGCAGCTCGTTCGTACGGTCGCGCAGGTCGCGGCCGCTCATGCCCTGGATGCGGCCCTGCAGCATCAGGTTCTCGCGGCCGGTGCCGAACCCGTCGACGCCCGAGTCCTGCGGCACGTAGCCGATCGTGCGGCGCACCGCGGTCGGCTCCTTGCGGACGTCGTGACCGGCGACGGACGCCGTCCCGGAGTCGGGCCGGGTCAGCGTGACGAGCACGCGCACGGTCGTCGACTTGCCCGCGCCGTTCGGCCCGAGCAGTCCGAAGACCTCGCCTTCGCGCACGCTGAACGAGACGCCGTTGAGCGCTCGAACCTCGCCGTAGCGCTTGCGCAGTTCCTGGACGACGATCGCTTCCACCGGCAGCGAGGTTAGCTACGGCGCTAGATTGCCCGGCCGATGGATCTTCTGGAGTACCAGGGCAAGCAGCTCTTCAAGCAGTTCGGCATCCCGGTCTCGGAGGGCCGCCTTGCGACGACGCCGGCGGAGGCGCGTGCCGCTGCCGAGGAGCTCGGGACGCAGGTGGTCGTCAAGGCGCAAGTACTCACCGGTGGGCGCGGCAAGGCGGGCGGCGTCAAGCGCGCCGAGGATCCTGCGGACGCCGAGCAGAAGGCGAAGGACATGATCGGCCTCGACATCCGCGGCCACGTCGTCGAGAAGCTCTGGATCGAGGAGGCCTCCGACATCGCGAAGGAGTACTACCTCTCGATCACCTTCGACCGTGGCGCGAAGCAGCCGCTCTTCATGTTCACCATGCAGGGCGGCGTCGAGATCGAAGACGTCGCCGCCAACGACCCGGACGCGCTCATTCGCCTGCACGTCGACGCGCTCGAGGGCTATCAGCCGTGGATCGCGCGCCGGCTTGTCTACGGCGCCGGCGTCGAGGATCCCGGCGAGCAGAAGCAGCTCGCGGACATCATCGGAAAGCTCTACCGATGCTTCGTCGAGTGCGACGCGATGCTCACCGAGATCAACCCGCTGATCGTCACGCCCGACGGCGTCGTCAAGGCGCTCGACTCCAAGTTCACGGTCGACGACAGCGCGCTCTACCGCCACCCCGACATCGCGGAGTTCCGCGACCCGGGCGCGGCCGATCCGTTCGAGGCGTTTGCGCGCGAGAAGGGCGTCACCTACGTGAAGCTCGACGGCTCGGTCGGGATCCTCGGCAACGGCGCCGGTCTCTCGATGTCGACGGTGGACGTCGTCGTCGTCGCGGGCGGCAAGCCGGCCAACTTCTGCGACCTCGGCGGCGGCGGCAACGCCGAAGGCGTGGTCGACGCGCTCGAGGTGATCACACGCGACCCGCAGGTCAAGTCCGTGTTCTTCAACATCTTCGGCGGGATCACGCGCTGCGACGAGGTGGCGCGGGGCATCCTCGAGGCGCTCGACCGCATGAAGATCGAGATCCCGATCGTCGTCCGCCTCGACGGCACGAACGCCGAGGAGGGCCGGCAGATCCTCGCCGACGCCGCGCTGCCCAACGTGCATGTCTCCCCGACGATGCTCGAGGCCGCGAAGAAGGCCGTGGAGCTCGCGGCATGAACAATCCTTGGGACAACCGCGCGGAGGCGTATCGCTCGTCGGTGACGCATGCGACGGATGCCGACCTCGACATCGTCGTCGAGATGTGCAATCCGCACGGGGGCGTGAAGGCGCTCGACGTCGCGACCGGCGGCGGCCATGTCGCGCGCAGGCTGCGCGTGCTCGGCGCCGAGGTCGTGACGACCGACGCGTCGCCCGGCATGAAGCCGGACATCGTCTGCCGCGCGGAGGAGCTCCCGTTTGCCGACGGCTCCTTCGACGTCGTCGTCTCGCGGATCGCGCCGCACCATTTCGACGACATCGGCAAGGCGATCGGTGAGATGGCCCGCGTTGCGAGCCGCACGATCGTGATCGAGGACACGCAGTACACCTCGGAGGAGGTCGAGGCGGCCGAGAAGCTGCGCGACCCGACGCACGTCCGCAGCTACTCCGAGGAGGAATGGCGCGAGCTGCTCGAGAGCGCAGCCTTCGAAATCGAGCGCGTCGAGTACTTCAGGAAGACGCACGACTTCGAGGACTGGCTCGCACGCTGCGACTGCACCGGCGAGGACGCCGAGCGCGTGCGCGAGCTGCTCGCGCCCTGGTCCTCCGACGACGGCGGCACCTGGAGCGACGTCAAGGTGATCCTCAAGGCCAGGAAGTCACAGAAGTAATGGCGATCATCGTCGATCTCGACACCAGGCTCGTCGTTCAGGGCCTCACCGGCTCGGAGGGGCGCTTCCACGGGTTGCGCAACCGCGCGTACGGGACGAACCTCGTTGCGGGCGTGACGCCGGGCAAAGGCGGCCAGGACGTCGAAGGGGTTCCCGTGTTCGACACGGTGGCGGAGGCCGTCGCCGAGGCCGGTGCCAACACGTCGCTGATCTTCGTGCCGGCCCGCTTCGCGCCGGACGCGATCTACGAGGCCGTCGACGCAGGGATCGGAACCGTGATCTGCATCACCGAGCACATCCCGGCGCACGAGATGCTGCGCGTCTACACCTACAGCCGCCCGAAGGGCGTGACGCTGATCGGCCCGAACTGCCCGGGCGTGCTCTCGCCGGGCAAGGCGAACGTCGGGATCATCCCGGCCGAGGTGTTCGCCCCCGGCTCGATCGGGCTCGTCTCGCGCTCCGGGACGCTCACCTACCAGATCGGCTACGAGGTGGCACAGCGCGGGCTCGGCAACTCGACGATCGTCGGCATCGGCGGCGACCCCGTCGTCGGCTCGAGCTTCATCGACGTGCTCGAACGCTTCGAAGCGGACCCCGAGACGAAGTACGTCGTCCTCGTCGGCGAGATTGGCGGCGACGAAGAGGAGAAGGCCGCGCGTTACGTCGCCGAGCACATGTCGAAGCCAGTCTTCTCGTACATCGCCGGCTTCTCGGCGCCGCCCGGCAAGACGATGGGTCACGCGGGCGCGATCATCTCCGGTTCGTCCGGCACCGCCGCAGCGAAGAAGGACGCGCTGGAGGCGGTCGGCATCAAGGTCGGCACGACGCCGACCGAGGTCGCCGAGCTCGTCGTCGCAGCGGCCCGGAACTAGACGGCCGCAGGCAGGGTGAGCCGGAAGCTCGCGCCGCGCGACGAGCTCTCGACCGTCGCGTCGCCGCCGTGCGCCCGCGCCGCCTCGCGCACGATCGCGAGCCCGAGCCCGGCGCCCGGCTTCGACCGGGCGGCGGCCGAGCGGTAGAAGCGGTCGAAGATCCGTGCGACGTCCTCGTCGGCGACCCCGGGGCCGTGGTCGGCGACGACGACCTCGCCGTCGCGGACGGTCACTTCGATCGGCGCGCCGGGCGGGCTGTACTTGACCGCGTTGTCGAGCAGGTTCAGGACGGCGCGCTCGAGCAGCACCGGATCCGCCTGCACGACGGTCGGCGAAAGCGAGGTCACGAACGTCGCTCCCGGCGCGCGCGACTTTGCCCGCTCCACGGCCCCTGCGACCAGGTCGTCGAGCTGCACTTCCTCGACCCGCAGCTTTCGTTCCTCGCCGCGGGCGAGCTCGACGAGGTCCGAGACGAGCGTCGTCAGCGCAGCCAGCTCCACGGCCGCCTCGTCGAGCGCGCGGCGCGCCTCGTCCTCGGGCAAGCGTCCTTCGCGGAGCAGGTCGATGTTCGTGCGCGTGGAGGTCAGCGGCGTTCTCAGCTCGTGCGAAGCGTCCGCGACCAGACGGCGCTGGCGGCCCACCGACTCCTCGAGCGCGGCGAGCATCGCGTTGAATCGCGCGCCTAGACGACCGAGCTCGTCGCTGCCGTTCACCACGACTCGCTCGGAGAGGTCGCCCGTTGCGGCGACGCTCTCGGCGGCTGCCGTGAGGCGCCGGACCGGGCGCAACGCGACCGTCGCCACGAACGCCGCGAGCGCCGCTGCGAGTGCGATGGCGATGCCGCCGATCAGCACGATCCAGAACTTGATCCGCGAGAGCGTGCTGTCCGTTTGCGCCAGGTCCTGGGCCGTGACGATCGC
>PLDP01000160.1 GCA_003136795.1 Actinomycetota bacterium | reverse complement strand
GTGATCGCGGCAGCGGTCGTCATGCGTCGATTATCGCTTCAAAACCGAATCCTGTATCGCCCTCCGAGAGATCACAACGACCTGAGCGAACTCGAGGCTGTCCACGAACTGATAATCGCCGTGATGCGACCGGCATGCTCGTTGATAATCGGCAGATGAGTTCGTTCCGCGACAGCGAGTCGAAGCGGCTGGGGCAGTACGCCGCGGGACAGTGGTCCCATGCCGAGTCCTCGCACCCACACATCCTTCCGCCTGAACTCGCGCAGCAGAATCTCCTCGACGACGTGCGCGCAACTGAACGGCACGAGTTGTGGCGACCCCTGGCTGTACGTGAGGGCGGTCGCTCTGGTGTGACAGTTCTCCCGCTCGAGTGTCCGTGAGTCGCCGTTAGCGCGCAACGCGGGGCATGTGGGCCGATTTCACCGGTTGCGACCGGCTGGCGAGTTGCCGTTGTTCACCGGGAGTGGTTTCCAGATCGGCTCCAAGATCAGCCGCTCCCCCGCTCGTTCTGGCCGTCTTGACTATGGGCGGGCAACGTGAGACGGTCGCGTCCCAACTTCAGAGGCAGGGGGCGGGCGCGGTTGAACGGCGGAGCGGCACACCGGAGGGTCGCTCGAGGCGCTGACAGCGCGCGGCTGTCAGCCGTGCTCGCAGCAGTTGCGCTCGTCTTCGGCGCTCACGTCGCGTCGGCGCACGCGGGGACGATCTTCGTCGGCACGAACGCCGACGACGGTGCCGGCAGCAGCGCCTGCACGCTTCGTGACGCGGTTCAGTCCGCGAACACCGACACGGCTGTCGGCGCCTGCGCGGCTGGAAGCGGTGCTGACACGATCGTCGTTCCCGCCGGGACGTACACGCTCACGGGCGGCGAACTGACGATCAGCGCGGACGCGACTCTCAGCGGCGCCGGCGCGGGCGCGACGATCATCGACGGCGGCGGCGCCGGACGCGAGTTCGAGATACCCGGCGGAACGGTCACGATCTCCGGCGTCACGCTGCAGGACGGTCAGGTCGTCTACCCGGACGACGAGGGTGGGGCGATCCAAAACGTCGGTAGGTTGACGGTCGCCGACAGCGTCATCAGCGGCAACAGCGCGACCGGAGGCGGCGGCGGGATCACGAATGACTTCGGGATCCTATCCGTCGTCAGAACGACGATCATCGCCAACACTGCGGGTGAAGGCGGCGCGATCAACGTCGAGGGCGGAACGGTCACGGTCGACCAGAGCACGCTCACCGGCAACAACGCGACGGACGGCATCGTCACCGACGACTTCAACGGCAACGTCACGATCACGAACAGCACGCTGAGCGGAAACAACAGCGCCAACGCTGTCCTGCGCGGCTACGTGGGCTCGGCGATCTCGCTCACGAGCAGCACAGTGGCCGACAATGTCGGCATCGGCGTCTTCGGCCTGGGCATCACGCTGGCCGGCACGATCGTGGCGGGCAACACACCAGACAACTGCGGGGGCACCGTCTCGCTCGGCTACAACCTCGACGACGACGGCACGTGCAGCCTGACCGCAGCCGGCGACCTGGCCGGCGTCGACCCGCTGCTCGGCCCGCTCACTGACAACGGCGGGCCGACCGAGACGCAGGCGCTCCTTGCCGGCAGCCCGGCGATCGATGCCGGTGGCTCGAGCTGTCCGGCCGTCGACCAGCGGGGCGTCGTCCGTCCGCAGGGCGCGGCGTGCGACATCGGCGCCTATGAGTACGCCACCGGCGCGCCGTTCGCGACCGTTCCCGGCGCGCCGACCGGCGTCTCTGCGACCGCCGGCGACCGGCAGGCGGCGGTCAGCTTCACCGCGCCCGCGGATGGCGGCTCGCCGATCACGAGCTACACCGTCACGGCATCGCCGGGCGGAGCCGCGGCGAGCGGGGCCGGCAGTCCGATCACCGTCAGCGGTCTCGCGAACGGAACCGCGTACACGTTCACCGTCACCGCGGCGAACGGCGTCGGCACGGGCGGGCCTTCTTCCCCCTCGACTCCGGTGACGCCGGTCGCGCATCCCCTCTCCTTCGTCGTAACGACCACGAGTGACGCCGGTCAGGGCTCGCTGAGAAACGCGATCGTGAACGCGAACGCCGCATCGGGCCCGGCGACGATCGCGTTTGCGATCCCGGTCGGAGACCACGGCTTCAATGGTCAGTGGTACACGATCGCGCTCGCCTCGCCGCTGCCCTCGCTGACCGCCGGCGATACGACGATCGACGGCAGCACCCAGACGGGCTTCACAGGCGACACGAATCCGAACGGGCCGGAGATCTTCATCGACGGCGCCGACATCTCGGCCGGCAGCGCGTTCGGGATCCAGTCGGACGCGAACACGATCGAAGGGCTCGCGATCGGCAACAGCCCCTACCAGGCGATCATCCTCCAGGCCACCTACCCGCCGAGTGCCACGGCGCTCCTCCACGGCAACGTCGTGCGCGACGACTACATCGGCGTCGACCCGACCGGGCAGCACGCCGCAACGAACGGAGCGCGTTACTCGGGTGAGCCGGGATCGCTGCCGGGCCTGAGCGTCATCGGCGGCGTCGACACCGTGATCGAGGACGACGTCATCTCGGGCAACGAACGCGAGGGTGTCGACATCGCAGGCGGCAGCACCGGGACGGTCGTCGAGAACAACATGATCGGCACGAACGCAACCGGTACGGCGTTGATCGGAAATGGGAGCCACGGTGTCCACGTCGGCGACTACGTCGCGCCGGCCTCGGGGACGACGATCGAACACAACACGATCGCCGGCAACGGTGGGGCCGGCGTCCACATCGCCGGCAACGGCGTCGTGGACAACACCGTCAGCCAGAACAGCATCTACGCGAACGCCCAGCTCGGGATCGACCTCGGCGGTGACGGGGTCACACGAAACGATTGCTGCGGGCACACCGGTCCGAACGACTTCCAGGACTTCCCGATCGTCACCTCGGCGAGCGTTGCGTCCGGTCAGCTGGTCGTGCACGGAACGCTGCCGGGAGCGAGCCCGCAGACGGCGACGGTCGAGCTCTTCGCGGACCCATCGGGGGCGGATCCGTCCCATTACGGGCAAGGGGAGGCCTACCTCGGCAGTGCGTCGCCGGACGCCTCCGGCGCGTTCACGATCAACGCGCCGGCGAGCTTCGCCGGCGATGTCCTCAGCGCCACAGCAACCGACGCGCTTGGCAACACCTCAGAGTTCAGCGCCGACTTCCCGCACATCCCGACGGCGCAGGCGACCGTCTTCCACCACGAGCACATCCAGCTCGGCGCGAACGTCGATTCCCTCGCCGGGACGACGCCGTCGAGCGCGCGCGGCTGGTACGAGATCCGCCTCGACGCCAACGGCTCCGACCCGGTCCCGCAGCCGTCGATCTCCGTCCACGGCGCGACGACGGCCTTCTCACCCCCGTACCTCGGCGGCTTCCCGGTGAGCGTCACGAACTCGGGCGACTTGCAGCCCGGTCAGGAGCTGCGGCTGAACACCTTCTCCGACTCTGGCCCGGGCACCTACGGCGAGAGCCTGACGAACGTGCGGACGGGCGCGGACATCAGTCGCTCCTCCACGGTCAGCCCGGACGGGAGCGTCCTCACCGAGTCGGTGTCCGTGACCCTGGAGCCCTCGCTCGCCGGCGCCGACATCCACTTCGACGTCCAGGCCTCGCCGAACGGCGGGCCGAGCCCGGCGGTGCTCGACACCGCGCACGCAACGCCGCCCGACACGAGCCAGGGCGAGTGCCCGTTCGGGGGCAACTCGAGTCCGGCCGAATACTACTGGGAGGCCGGTTGCACGGTCGTCGGCAAGACCTACACGCTCACGATCCCGATCGAGCTGAACGGGCTCCCGGCCGCGTCGTACAAGCCGCACGTCACGGTGAGCATCCATTCGCCCGGTTCCGGCTCCAACGTGACCGGGAACTCGGTGACGGTCGCCGATCCGAACCTCGGCGGCAACATCGAGTTCGCCGCCGCCGGCGGCGCTCAGGTCGACTGGCAGACGGACGACGGGACCTTCTTCGACGTCGACTTCGCGGGCGCCTCGCCGCCGCAGGCGAACGCGCAGGTCAACTACTCGACGAACGTCAACCGCCCGGTCGGTGGGCCCGACTCGGTCGGCGCGATGCAGTTCGAGTCGGCGCAGGGGTTCTGGCAGGCGTCCGTGCACAACTACTCCGACCAGGCCCCCGTTCCGGCGCCGTCGATCTCGCTCGACGGCGAGACGGCGGCGCTGACGCCGGCCTACACCGGCGGCTTCCCGATCACGGTGACGGCGCCGGGCGACCTGCAGCAGGGCCAGGAGCTCGACCTCAACGCCTTCCAGCCCGGGCCCGGGTCGAACAACGTTCCGCAGCAGCAGCTGAGCCTCTTCCAGACGGGGTTCGACGCGTCGCGCTCCGGGACCTTGAGCGCCGACGGCACCGTCCTCGCCGAGACGGCCTCCGTCACCGTGCGCAACCTCGCCTACGCGGGCGGCAGCATCAATTTCAGTCTCAACCCGGGCGGCGGTAACGCGCAGAGCCTCGTCACGGTCGACGCCGCGGACGCGATCCTGCCGGCGCTCGGTGACGGCGAGCAGTTGAACCAGAACTCCCATCCGAACGGCTTCGACTGGACCATCTCGAACGTGGTGGTCGGAAAGACCTACACGCTGACCGTCCCGCTCGAGCTGAACGGTCTGTCGGCCGCCGGCTACAAGCCGCAGGTCTTCATCAACGTCGGCTACCCGAGCGCGAACATCGAGACGGTCGGCGCGTCGACGACGATTCACGACCCCGACCTCGGCGGCACCTTCACCTTCGCCGCGGGCGGCGGCCAGACGATCGGCTGGAACAGCGTTCGTTACCACAACGTCGGCGTCAACTTCACGTCGCAGAACCCCTACGTCCTCTCCGCGAGCCCGAGCTCGGCGAGCGTCCACGCGGGACAGAGCGCGCAGACGCAGCTGACGCTGACGAACCCCGGCTGGAGCGGCAGCACAGGCGTCTACCTGCAGCAGGTGAACGCCGACGGCAGCTTCTCGCACCCGCCGGACTGCATGTTCGTTCAGCAGAACCAGCTGACGGCGGGCGCAAGCCAGACCGTCACGGTCCAGACGTGCCCGGACGTGACGCCCGGCGTCTACACGCTTGCCTTCCTCGCGACCGACGGATCGGGCTCGTACGCGCCGTTCACGCTCACGATCCTGCCGCCGCTCCCGCAGGCGCAGCTGAACGTGAACGAGAACACCTTCTTCCAGCTGCAGTCGCAGACCGCCGACTCGGTCACCACGGCGACCACCGCGACCGGCAACGAGAGCGTCTCGGCGTCGGTGCACAACTTCGACCAGGGGCCACTTCCCGCGCCGACGATCTCGCTCGACGGCGAGACCGCGGCGCTGACCCCGCCCTATACCGGCGGCTTCCCGCTCACGGTGACCGCGCCCGGTGACCTGCAGAACGGCCAGGAGCTCGACCTGAACGCGTTCTGCTGCCAGGGGAACGCACCGAACCTCATCACCCCCGGTGCGCACCCCGGCTTCGACGCGTCGCGCTCGGGCGTGCTAAGCCCGGACGGATCGGTGCTGACCGAGACCGTCTCGGTGACGCTCCGCGACGCGGCGTACGGAGGCGGCAACGCCAACATCGACATCCAGGTCCTGCCGCAGAACCAGGGCGCTCCCGCGAACGGCGCGACGATCGACGCGGCCGATGCCGTGCTGCCGGCGCTCGGCGACGGCGAGAAAGTTCAGAACAACTACGGCCCGCCCGGCTCCTTCGAGTGGAACATCTTCGGCGCGGTCGTCGGCAAGACCTACACGCTGACGGTGCCGATCGACCTCAACGGGCTGCCCGGCGCGAGCTTCAAGCCGAACGTGAGCATCGGCACCGGCTACCTGGGCAACCAGTTGCAGATCACGGGCTCCTCCGCCACAGTCCACGACGCCGACCTCGGCGGGAACTTCACCGCTTCGGCGGCCGGCGGCGCGACCGTGAGCTGGAGCGGGCAGATCTTCAAGAACTTCGGCGTCGACTTCCAGGCGCAAGGCCCGCCGCAGCTGCACGCCAGCATCAACACCAACCTCTCGGCGAGCCCGGGCGACCCGTCGGTCGACTCCTTCGCCGCCACGGACGCGCTCGCAGGTCAGGAGAGCTGGAGCGGCGGCGTCTGCAACTTCGGAGGACAGTCCGGCTTCTTCGGCACCGTGCCGGGGGTCGAAATCACGCTGCCGGACGCGCGGCACGACCTCGACCCGGCGCCCGCCTACCCGCTCCAGGCTGGGCCTTCGAGCCTGAGCCAGGGCGACTGCTTCAACCTGCCCGGGCTCGAGCCGCCGAACTCGCCGCCGGCGAGCGTCAGCACGAGCGTGACACCGACCGTCGACGTCTCACGGTCTGCGACGCCGAGCGACTGGACCGTGCCCGCCGGTGGCGGCGTCTTGGACGTCACCGTCTCCGTCACGCCGACGCAGGCCGACTCGTACTTCGAGGTGCACGTGGGCGCGGCAGACGAGAACGGCGACTACTGGGGAACGGTCGACGCGGCGAACGTCACGCTGCCGAGCGGCGACATCTTCCAGCACGACACCGGCAACGGGCCGCCGTGTCCCCCGTGCTTCAACGAGTCCACGAGCGCCGGCGACTTCGACTGGTCGACGAACCTCGCCACCCCCGGGCAGACGTACACGTTCACCGTGCCGATCGACGTCCCGGTCGGCGGCACCTACAAGCCGCACGTCGACATCACGGCGGTCGCGAGCGCCGGGCCGGCGCTGCCGGACGTGCTCGCCAGCTCGACGACGATCGAGGACGCGGGCCTCGGCGGCACGTTGAGCTTCTCCGCCGGGCAGATCGTCGATTGGCAGCGCGAGCAGGGCGTGTACACGATGGTCTCGCTCGACTCGCTCGCCGAGCCCTCGACGCCGCCGACCTCGTCGACCGTGAACGTGGCGGTCGTCGCACCCGGCGGGGGCGGCCCGGCGGCGGGAGCCTTCGTCACGGCGTGTGCCAACGGCGCGTTCGGCTGCCGCAGCGCGACGACCGATTTGAGCGGCAACGCGACGATCACGGGCGCGACACCGGCGGGCACGGGTCTGCTCCACTTCACGCTCGTTGCGAGCACCGCCGTCGGCGTCGGCTACGACGGGCCGTTCGACCTCGTCCCCGGCGGAACGGCGAGCCGCACGGTGACGCTCGTCGCGCCGGTGCCGCCGCCGGCCGGCGTCTCGATCACCGAGCGCGGGACGACGAGCGACGGCATTCCGGTCGTATCCGTCCACAACCCGGCGACACTGACCGCGACGGGCTGCGCGAACGGCAGCGCGAGCTACACGGTCACCCGGGGCTCGGTCACGCTCGCCTCGGGATCGATGACAGAGAGCCCGCCCGGCTCCGGCGCCTACCTCGCCGGGGGAATCGCGCCCCCGCCCGGCGACGAGAACGGGCCGGCCACCGTGACGATCTCGATCGCGTGCGGGACGAACACGCAGACGATCAGCTTCGACATCGTCTACTCGGACCCGAGCGGCGTCGTCGTCGACCAGAACGGCAAGCCGGTCGCCGGTGCGACCGTGACCCTGCTGACGGCGCCGAGCGCGAACGGCCCGTTCACCGCGGTGCCGAACGGCAGCCCGCTCATGTCGCCGGAGAACCGCCGCAACTCGGACACGACCGCGGCCGACGGCACCTTCGGCTGGGACGTCGTCGCCGGCTTCTACGAGGTCGAGGCGACCGCGCCCGGCTGCACTCCCGCGCAGACCGGGGTGCTCACCGTGCCGCCGCCGGTGACGGGGCTCGTCCTCACGCTCGACTGCAACCACGACACGACGCCGCCGGTCGTGACCGTGACCGGCGTCGCGTCGGGCGCCGACTACCTGCTCGGCTCGGTGCCCGCGGCGGGCTGCCACACCACGGATGCGCTCTCGGGTGTCGCGACGCCGGCGAGCCTGACGATCCACGGGGGGCCGACCGGCATCGTCACCGCGACCTGTGCCGGCGCGACTGACAAGGCCGGCAACGCCGCCGCGCCGGTCTCCGTCTCGTACGTCGTCGCAACGCCGCTCGGCTCGAAGAACGCGACCTGCAACGGCTACTACGGGGGCAACGGCGGAGGGAACGTCACGGTCCCGGCGGGCGCGGTGTGCACACTCATCCCGGGCACGCGCGTGAACGGCAACCTGCAGGTGAGTGGTGCGCTCAGCGACCAGGGCGCGGCGATCGGCGGCAACCTGCAGGCGACCGGCGGCGCGTGGATCGTCGTGAACGGCGGCAGCGTCGGTGGCAACCTGCAGGTGCAGAGCATGACGTCCGCGCCGGCCGGCGGCGACGACGCACTGTGCAACGCAGCCGTCGGTGGCAACGTGATCGTCCAGTCCAACGGAGCCGGGGCGCCGGTCGACGTCGGCAAACTCGGTGCGTGCGCGGGAGGGAACGGGCTCACGATCGGCGGGAATCTCCAGGTGCAGAGCAACGGCGCGAGCGTGCGTGTCGGGGGCAACACGGCGCACGGAAACGTGATCGTGCAGTCCAACACCGGCGGCGGCGTCCTGAGCGCGAACAGCGCCGGCGGCAACTGCCTGCTCCAGAGCGACCACCCGGCGATCGCAGGCAGCGGCAACACGGCGCGCGGCCAGAACACCTGCAACGCGAACGGCTGACGAGTCGGCGAACTCCTGCGCGCGGGTGGACGGCGATCTCGACGTCGCCATCACGCCGCCTCGCCGCGAAGTCACGAAATCTGGCCAGTACTCGGTCGACGGCCAGGCATCTGAGACAGTCTGCGTTGCGGCCACCGTCGAGCCGCAAGTCGTAACCCTCGAAGAGCGTGGCTTCAAAACTCCCCGACTACCTCGCCCTGAACCTTCGGGTCATCATCTGTGGGACGGCGGCTGGGAAGACGTCGGCGTCGCTCGGCCACTATTACGCCGGAACGGGCAACCTCTTCTGGACATACCTCTACCGGTCGGGGATCACCTCGGAGCCACTCTTCCCTTCGATGGACGGCCGCGTTCTTGAGTTCGGTGTAGGGCTGACGGATCTGGCGAAGAAGGTGGCCGCGAGCAGCGATCTCGGGTTACGGCGTCACTACGACGTCGAAGCTTTTGTTGTGAAGATCGAGCGTTACCAGCCGAACTGGCTCGCGTTTCATGGAAAGGAGGCAGCGAAGGCGGTGTCGCGGGCCCTCGGTAGGGGCGGGGACGTGTCGCTTGGCGAGCAGGCGTGGTCGGTGGGCGACGCGGGAGTGTTCGTTCTGCCGAGTGCGAGTGGATCGAACCGCGACGCCTCGAGGCTTGAAGGTAAGACCGACCGCGTGGAGTGGTTCAAGGAGCTTGGAGCCCGTCTTCCCCCAACCGCCTGAGAGCCGCGGGATCTAAAACCGCGACCTCCAGCCCTGTTACCCCAGTCACCGCCGTGGCTCTGCACTGTCTGACCCGATTCTTTGAAGACCCGAACACCCCACGCGTAGTCGAGTGACGTTCCGTCGTCAAGGGCGCCGGGCGTGTGCATACGGGCGCTCACGCCCAGTTCGTCGGCAAGGAGCGCATCGTTCCAACGAAGCAGATCGCTTACCGTCGTCCAGATTCCGCCATCGCCGAGCGAGAGCGCCGCTGGCTGGTCCGGGTCGGGTGGTAGCCGCGCGGCCGGAGGGCTCGGCGCTGGGCCCGACCAGAGCGTAGTTCTCGGCATCCCCAGCGCCTCGAAGATGCGCGTCCGAACGAACTCCGTGAACGGCACTCCATTGATGCGCTCGATGATGAACGCGAGGCAGATGTAGCCAACGTTCGAGTAGGCGTAGGAACTGCCAGGCTCGCAGTCGAGGTCAGGAGTCTCTGCAAGCGCCGCAAGGACGCCAGTTGATGTCCAGCTCGATTCGCGGAGTTGCTGCATGTGTGGCCACACGTCCGGCAGCCCAGCGGTGTGATGAATCAGGTGTCGCACCCGGACTCTCATGCTCCAAGCCGGAAGCTCGGGCAGCCACTCGCCGATCGGCGAGTCGACATCGAGGATGCGATCGCGCGCGAGCATCGCAGCACATGCCCCGGTGAACTGCTTTCCAACGGACGCGCCGTAGGCAACGCTCTCATGGTCGAACGAGCCCTGGGCATAGAACGTGTGCCCACCTCTCACATTGCTGATCCCCCCAGCAAGCGGTGTCTCGGGTGCGTAGCCAGCGTCCCGAACCGAGGCGTCGACGCTCGAACGTGACATCTTGCGCGGAGTCTAGGTCTGGCAGCGCCGCCCATCGTTGGTAGTGGCAGCCAGCGGTGACGCACTCGCAAGACGGCGACTAAAGACACGTCCATGATGACCGTGGGTCATGTTTGTGACACTCGCCAGCCACTCGATGGGCGCGGCGCTCGCGGTCACGGTCGCGCTCCAACAGCCCGAGCGGATCGAACGGCTCGTGCTCATCGGCCCCGCCGGGCTGCCGTTGACGAAGCCGATGCGTGCCAGCCTCAGCGACTTCTTCGGGCAGGTCGGCGAACGCGTCTACACGCCGCGCGAGCTTGCGCGCGTTCTGC